>JAFTYR010000042.1 GCA_017461315.1 Burkholderiaceae bacterium
ACAAGGCATCCCCCAGAAGTCTCGTCTTCTATGAGGCAACGTTTCATCGTAGGTAAAGAAGTAAGTGTAACCTTCCATTGGTATGCCAAAACGTTTAGCTAAAATATCATTACGAACTGCTGGCGCCTTTTCGGCTCTCTCTACGTCTAGTTGATATGTTTCATAAGTTACGGTTTTTCCAATGTTTGGATTTGCTTTAAGCCAGGTTCTAGGGTCTCCAACTTCGTCGATATCATCAAGTCGGTAATACCAGATTGATACATGAGGGTTAACGTAGTCTCCTTTAAGGATTTCCATTAATTCCATTTTGATTGTATCACCACTACCGTTACGAACAGTCCCTTCTGAACTCATGGCTATGATCAAATAGTCATCTAGTTTAGAAGCCCCTTGCTCGATAGCACCTATAACGTCTTCTCTGATATCACCAGATAGCCATTCATCGACTGTGGCAACTTTACATCTAAGCCCTTGAAGTTTATTAATATTCATAGGTCTTATCTCTAACAATGAGCCAGTTAAGAAGTTTTCTATACCTTTCTTTGTGGATGCTAATTTAGTTCTATTAGCTTTAGAGCCAGTAGTGTTCTGGATAGAGCCCTCAGTTAAGAACTTGAATAGCGGTCCTTTGGCTCTTGTTATCGCTGTACGCATTGGAGATAGTATTTCTTCTGCTTGTTTCATCGTAGGAGCTGTAGTTATCTGATGTGTGGTGCTGACGTCTACATTCAAGAAGTAGTTTTGGATAAGCGAACCATACATCGACTTTGCGGCACCCCTTGCGACTATCAAGTATTGTTTATTAATCAGTCTTTTCTTTATAGTTTTAGTTATATAACGTCCTCCATGTCCATCGGCTGAAGGTTCAAAGACACTTCTCTCGACGAAATAATACCAACCAAACACTTGTTCGGCCCATAGCTTGAATGAATCCAATAAATGTAGGTCTGCACCGTCAGTTAGAGTTAACTCCTGCTCGCAGAAATCTATAAAGCCATTTATTGCTTGGTCATCGTAATATATTCCAGGATTCGCAATCAGGTCATCGATTCTGTTCATCTCCATGGAAATTTCTTTGCATACTGGTATTTCGCCTCTTATTACAGCGTCTCTGAATTTGCCATAATAGATTGGAGTGGCAGTATTCGATAACGCCATTTTGAATTCTCCTTTCATATATTAAATTTTGCCTTTCTTTATTACGTAATTAGCAGCAGCATTACCTACCATTTCGGGAACTTTCTCTATACCAGCTTTAGCATACTTCTTAACATACTCTTTGGCTAGTTCTGTACCAACCACAGCAAGAACACCTGTTACGAACTTAGAGCCTATTCCCTTTTTAGTTGTCATTTGAGCATACTGGCGTTCCATGTTAAGGCGATTGTTGACATCCCTTAACTCTTTATCACTCATTTCTTTTACTGATTTACCAGAATGTGCTCTAGTGTAATCTTCATGAGCTTGAGTTTTTTGTCTTTTTCTACCAGCAGGAGTTAACGAACCATCCTTGTTTTGGAATCGTCTGACACCCCACTTTTGACCTTTTATTCCGTGGTGTTGCAGATTATCATTCAATACTATCACCTCCTTTAGTCTTTAATGCGGTATTCATCGGATGATAGATTAACTATACTGTCGAATGATTGTTCTAGGATTCTTCCACCCCACTCTTCGAAACGTCGTTGATTCGCTTCTCTTTCGGCTTTTACTTTTGAATATTTAGTTGCCATACCTTTTGCTAAATATGGCGATGCGACTTTAGTCATATGGAACGCATAAGATGCTACATCTTCTCTAGACATAATACCTTTGGAATTATTTCCTTTACCATTTTTATCATATTTAGCTGATACAGACATAGCTCTTAATTCCTGTTCAGCAAAGTTCATTGCCGCGGCTTTAGCTATAGATTTCATAGTTTCAGAAGAGACACTTCCGTTTTTTACAATATCACTTAGCACTCCTCTTACTACTGCTCCACTAACAGCTGAGGCAACCCTTCCTGGTAACTTCTTACTAGCATATTCGGCAGTTCTTCTATCGCTTTCGCGTATATCTTTACGCTTAGCAATCTTTTTCATTTGCGCACGACGTTCATCACCAGTATAACGTTTTTTACCAGCAGGCGTAAGTCTTCCATTTTTCTTTTGGAATCTTCTAATACCCCATTTTTGTCCTTTTATCCCATGGTGGTATAAATAATGATGCATTTTGAATTCTCACCCCCTTCTATTTATTACTATTTAACATTTTCTTTATTTCCTTATCAGTAAGCTCAGTATTAGGGTGTTCTTTTTTATATCTTTCAATCGCCTTATCATCCAACCATTTATTACCTTTATATAGCGATACAAATGCTACACCAGCCTTAATTGCCGTTGGGGTAAGCATCATTGCTGTACTAACATTAGCGTTTTTACTGATTTCCTCTTTTCCTAATTCACGTTTAATATAATCGTATTTGCCATCAAACGTTATTATTGGTGCTTTAGCGTTAAAGCCACTATATTTTTTATCATTCATGTCATATAGCGCATTCATGCCTTGGTCCTTCAAAGCTTTATAGAATTTATTCGCACGCTTTTGACCATCTGGAGTTCGGTCAACTAATGCAACATTGAATAATTCGTACGCTTTCTTCATATCACTTTTACTAAGTTCGGCTCCTGTTGCTAATTTTTGTGAGACTTTTGTGAATTTAGGGTTAAATGCGTCACCAGCCCAACCTAAATCAGACATAGAACGTTTAAAAGCTGGGTCATTCTTGTATAATTTTTCGAAGGTTTCTTGTGCTCTCTTAGGAGAAGCGATTTTAATATCTTGTTTAGCTTTCACTGAAACATCGTAAATCTTCTCACCCGAAGCTTTGGCTTGTTTTTGTAATTCTTTAGCCAGCGCGCCTTTATACTTGGTTTGGTCGCTTTTCTTATACGACATAAATTGGCTGCCTCCGCGTATCTCAGCATTTTCATGTAAACGCATTATACGGTGGAAATCAGTATCAGCGCTTAATGTTTTATCAGTAGTATACCCTTTGTGCTTCGCATACGCCACACATGCCGCAACCGTCACCGTTGCAGCTATTGCAACATATTGTTCTCCTCTTATACGTCTAGCTGCAGCTTGCTCGGCTTGTTGATTAGTCATCCCTTGCGACTTGTATTTTTCTTCGAGTTTTAGTCTATGCGTCGATTTTGTCTCTGGTATTTTGTACTCTTTTTGTTTCTTTTCGCTAGGACCGTCATCGTCGTATCGTTTCTTACCTGCAGCTGTTAGGGAACCATCCTTCTTTTGGAATCTTCTGACACCCCATCTTTGTCCTTTGATACCATGGTGTTTTAAATCACTCATCATTCTCACCCCCTTCCGTTCCATGGTTGCCTTCTACATATAAGCGCCATTCTAGTTCGGAAATCATTCCGTTAATACTTTCGATTAGCGCGGAGCTAGTAGGAGGGTCAAACATTAGTCTGACTTTCAAGTAAATATAAGTTTTAACCATTGTAAGGTTTAAACTGGTAATGTATTCATCCCACACCATAGAATTATCTTCTATCATGAAGCCTTCTGGTGGGCCAATATTCAATTGGTTAAGTATTCCGAATACAGTATTAATATGCATAATTATGTCGGGGTCGAAATTAGTGTATTCGGCATGAATCCCCAATGCTTTTTTAACAGAATCTAATATGCTATCCATTTTGAGCCTCACCTCCTCCATGGACAAGTGTCGTCTTTTGAGCGTTCTGTTAACCCATCGAATAATAAACTTTCATCCCCGTAGTGTATAGCGGAGTGAGTCCTCTTACTTGTGCAGATTAAGTACTCTGGATTGAGTAGAAAATCTGTTTGATGTATTAGATCATCCTTTGTTATCGGATTCATATGATGAATTAGAATATACTTACTCATCTCATGGCCTGGCACCCCTAGGTCGCAGGCATTGTCTCGCACAATAACTTCGTTCCTTATAGATTTCCATTCTTGAGAGTGGTAGAACTCCTGGTTAAGGTAACGGTCGAACCCGAAAGTCTCTTTACCGACTTGAGCTACCAGCTTTAGATAGCGAAATCGCTCTTCGAAGGTGCTTAACTTCATTAGTTCACTGTAAGTTCTAATTATCATACTCGTCGTCTTCCTCTTCTGGTTCGTCACCTTGCCCACTGTAGTTCTTCATAGCGTTTATAGCATTAGTATAAAGCTCTTCGATACGTTTAGCAGACTGAAGGTTCTCGGTTTTAGCTTCTATAAGCTCTTTCTGTTTCTCTAATATCTCTCTTTCTATCTTTTCCTTAGTCGAACCGAGTTTTAGATAGTGAGTTATGACTTGCGAGCTCGCTGTTCCGTCTCTTAACTGCTTTTCGGCTAAATCAACAGCCAAAGATATAAGTTGATTCTCTCTAGCTTCGGGTGTAGTGGCAGGTCTCATTTTCTTTGGTATGTCTTTAGGTAGTGTTTGTTTCTTCTTGGCCAATCTTCTAACCTCCTTTTGTGTAAATATAATCAACTTTTATGG
>JAFTYR010000043.1 GCA_017461315.1 Burkholderiaceae bacterium
AATCCATTGAAATTTAAAGACTATTTAGCGATTTTGAGGACTGAAGTCGGGAGAACGGACCCTTCTGAGGCCAAAAAAACGCACTTTATTTTATCAGTTAGGAAATGGGCACTGACCAGAACTAAAACTCTCCACCGCTTAAAAGGATTCAGTATTTTATCAGTTAGGAAAAATGGAGGTTTAGAATGCACTATCGAATACCTTGTTCAAGGTTATAGAAAGTACTAAATGCAAGCCAAATCAAAAAATATCTTTGTTGCATCTACAAAACCTCGATTAATTCGATACTCGATCGGTTTATGTCCAAAGGTAAGGGAAATTCGATCAGTTCGTAAAACAGGGTAGGGATCGATAACCTTGAAGGATTTAGCCTCATCTCCCTCTAGAACTTCGTACTGGATTGAACATTTTTGATTCAATATAACGACATCAAATTCTCTGTCGTAAAATCGATACAAGGAATCGTTTTCTTGAAAATCTTCTAATAATTTCCTTTTATTTAAGCCTTTGAAGTAACTTGCAATAAGATAGCTTTCATCAATTGAAACAACAGTTTCAGTGCCGTTTTTTCTATCTATCCAATGGCGAACAAAATGAATTAGAGGTTCGTTAACTGGAACTTGTAAAGCAGTGGCGATCGTTGGATTCGCTTTAACTTTTTCAAAGGAGACGAGCTTCCAGAAAGAGCATCGCGGTTTTCCTTCTTTATCTTTAAAGATTTGGAAAACATTCCAATATCCAGCGTTTTTATAAGTGCGGACAAAGGTTCCAATCCCTTCTCTTCTTAAAAGTAATCCATCATTAACGAGTGTTTCTACAGCTCGTCTCAGGGTTCCGACTGAAATTCCTAGTTGCTGAGCTAATACCGGTTCAATTGGCAATTTATCGCCAGGTGCCCATTCTTTTGATTCAATTCGTTTTAATAAAATCTGTCGAGCTTGTTGGTATAAAGGACTTCGATTAACCGTCGTATAAGATAGATTCATAAATAATATTTCTTATAAAACAAATGATTATTAATCATATACATGATTCATGATATATGAATTTAATGCCATCAGTATATAACTATTGATACATTTTCCGAAGTGAGTAGAACTTTGAGTACTCAAATTTGTAAGGAAGAAAATGATGCCATCAGCTATTCCAGAATTAAATGAATCGATAGCAACGTCTGTATTGTCTTTAAAGCAAAGTCCTAAAGTAGCTAAGGCCCTGCAGATTGCCTTTGAAGAATCCGAATTGGGCATGCAAGAACAGGTAGATTTGTGCCAGATTCCTGCTCCTACATTTGAAGAAGGTATCCGAGCACAAGAAATTGTTCGTCGTATGAAGCAGTATGGTCTTGATGATGTGACTATCGATGAGATCGGTAATGTTATTGGGTATCGCCCAGGGAAAGAAAATGGACCAGTTTTAGCGATTGGTGCTCATATGGACACGGTTTTTCCTGCGGGAACCGATGTCACTGTAAAGCAAGAGGGTATACGTTATACCGCACCAGGAATTGGGGACAATTGCTCAGGTCTAAGAGCTCTACTACAGGTAATTCGTTGTCTAAATCAAGCTCAGATCGAAACTTGTGGTGACATTTATTTTGTTGCAACGGTTGGCGAAGAGGGGCTCGGAGATATTCGAGGATCTAAGCACTTTATTGCAACTCATAAAGTAGATGGATTTATCGCAATAGATAACACGGAAATCGGACGTATTCTACGTGGTGCCGTTGGTTCTCATCGCTACCGCATGAAGATTAAAGGTCCAGGTGGTCATTCATATGCTCATTTTGGACAAGTTCCGAGTGCAATACACGCTATGTGTATTGCGGGATCCAAAATTGCTCATCTTTCAGTTCCTAAAGATCCTAAAACAACCTTTACGCTTGGCACTATCAAAGGTGGAACAAGTGTGAATACAATCGCACCGAACTGTGAAGTTGAAGTCGATATGCGTAGTATCAACAACGATGAACTTTTGAAATTAGAGGCAAAAGTTCTGCAGTGCTTTGATGAAGCCGTTCAAGAAGAAAATACAATCTGGAATATTACGGATCCAGCCAAAATGCTTTATGTCGAGCAAGAAGCAATTGGTGATCGCCCAGCAGGTGTAAGGCCGGATGATTGTCCTGTTCTACAAGTTTCCCGCTCTGCATTAAAGGCGTTAGGCCAAAAACTAACGAATTATGGCTATTCATCCACAGATGCTAACGCACCAGTTAGCCAAGGTATTCCGGCTACTTGTTTATCTTCTGGAGGATTCCAATACAAGAGCCATACCATCCACGAATATTTCGACAAGATTGATATTCATTTGGGACCTCAGTTAATTCTTTTAACGGCTACAGCATTAGTCGGAACAGAAGGTTTTTCACCAATACTTCCCATTCGGTAAAAAGTAACTTTTTTAATAAAAAACTCTCTCCATAGGAGATGAATATGACAGGCGTTATTATCGTTTTGCTATCTACGATTGCAGTCTGCTTTTTAATCGTTAAAAAGTTTTATCCTGCATGGTCTCTTTTTATCATTGGTTTATTAACCATTGTTACGGTTGCCATTATTACAGGTGATCCCATTGCAACAGGGAAAAAGGCAACGGGTTTAGCTGCGTTTGATGTTTTAGGTATTTTTGGAAATCTACTTAAGAGTCGAGCCGGCGGTATTGGTATGAATATTATGATGATCGGTGGCTTTGGTTATTACATGAGTAAGATCGGAGCGACTAGTGCATTAGTTCATCTTTGTACTAAACCGATTTCGTGTATTAATTCACCTTACGTTATTATGGTTTTAGGCTACGTTATTGGTGTATGTCTTAATGTAGTTTTAGGTTCTGCAGTTGGACTTGCCATTTTGATGATGGTGACTGTTTATCCGTTAATGCTCAGTGCAGGTGTCGGTCGACAATCTGCTTGTGCATCTGTTGCAATGACTGGTGCTTTTGGTCTAAGTCCCTTGGGTGCAAATAACATGGTTGCAACAAAATTAACCGGTATTCACGTGATGAATATCTTTGTTGATTACCAATTGGTTATTGCTCCAGTGGCACTATTTTTGATTTGTATCGTTCATTATTTCACGCAACAATACTTTGATAAGAAAGACTTAGCGAGTGGTCGAATTACGCAAGAAGATTTTGTCTCTCAAGATTTATCCGATGCAGATAAAAGTGAAAAAGCACCCGCTCTTTATGCCATCTTCCCGTTGATTCCATTGGTCTTGTTATTCATCTTTTCGCCGATGATTTATTCTCAGATCAAACTGGACATTATTAACGCTGTATTAGCCTCCTTGATTCTTTCGTTTGTTGTGGATTGCGTAATGCGTCGAGATATTAAACAGTCTTTTGCACACATTAAGTCCTTCTTTGAAGGTATGGGAAAGATTTTCACTTCAACGGTTGTATTGATTATCTGTGCGGAAATGTTTGCAACAGGTTTAACTCGATCCGGTGGTATTGCTACGTTAATTAACGGAGCAAGTCATCTAGGAAGCGGTTACTTGATTGTTTATACCGTTATGTTCCTCATTGTTGGTCTATCAACATTTGTGATGGGCTCGGGTAATGCAGCCTTCTTTAGCTTTGCTCCAATGATTCCTGGAATTTGTCAAACTGTTGGTGGTAATGCACAGTGGATGTTAACAGGTATGCAGTTATCTTCTGGGTGTATCCGTTCGATGAGCCCGATTGCTGGATGTGTTATTGCAATTGCAGGTTTAGCGAATGTTTCTCCGTTTGATATTGTTCGAAGAACTGCTTTACCTATGTTAACGGGGTTCATCACAATTTATGTAATGTCGAGTATGTTCGTATAAATATTTAGGATCAGTGAGTGGTGAAGGAATTACAGACTTTGCCATTCATATATAAAGAAAAGGTAGATAAGCATCACAGCCTATCTACCTTTAATTTTTAAATTAAACGAAACTTAGTTATTTAGAAGCACGTTTACGTTTAATGATTTCACCCAATCCAACTACTAAGAGAGCACCAGCAACAGCGGCTACGTAATGGACGGTCTTAGTATCTGTGATGTATTCAGTGAGCATTACGTCACCTACGATCAAACCACCACCGATCCAACCGAGAAGGGCTGCACCCAAAGTCACAATAATCGGGAATCGATCAAAGAGCTTGAGAATAACCTGGCTACCAAAGATGATGAATGGGACGCTAACCAAAAGACCAAAGATGATGAGGATGGTCTGGTGGTGAGCCGCAGCTTGCTGAGCGGCTCCAGCGATACCGATCACATTATCAATACTCATTACCAAGTCAGCAACGATAATTGTCTTGATAGCACCCAATAACTTAGTACTTGCCTCAATATTGCTGTCTTCTTCTTCATGTGGAACCAAAAGTTTGACTCCAATCCAGACTAAGAGTGCACCAGCTACCACCTTTAAGAAAGGCAACTGTAAGAGGTAAACGGCACATGTAATCAATACGACACGTAAGGCAATCGCACCGAATACACCCCAGAAAATACCTTGCTTACGCTGTTTAGCAGGAAGGTTTCGGCAAGCTAGGGCGATGACGACTGCATTGTCGCCACCTAACAAAATATCAATCATGATAATTTGTGCAACAGCGCCCCAGTGAATCGTTGAAAAAAACTCGGTAATAAATTCCATTAATCAAGTTCCTTTTAATCTGATGAGTCTATTTTTAATGTGCTTGAATCGAGGTAATCATGCTACCAGAGAAAAGCAGACATAGGATAACAATCACGATGATTGAAGCAATATTCAACCAGAATCCAGCACGAACCATTTCACTCATTCGGATGCAACCCGTAGAGAAAACCATAGCGTTTGGAGGAGTACCGACCGGCATCATAAATGCACAGGAGGCACCGAGAGTTGCAGCAACTAGCATGGCTTCTGGATGAAGGTTCAATGAGTGAGAGATGGATGCGATGATTGGCATCATCGTAGCAGCTAAGGCGGTATTCGAAGTAAATTCCGAAACGAAGGTTGTCGCTGCAGTAACACCACCAATGAGAACCCAATTTGGTAAGTTGGCTAAAGCGGTGGCTTGTGCGCCTAACACCTGGGAGGCACCGGTAGATTGAATCGCAGCGGACATAGCGAGACCACCACCGAATAGTAACAATACGTCCCAAGCAATTGCTTTTGATGCACTATCCCAGTCAAGAGCGTGTACGCCGTTATTGTGATCAACGGGAAGGAGGAAAAGGAGAATACCAGCGGCCATGGCGATGGTTTCGTCTCTCAATGGCTTAAAGGGAAGACTTCCGTTGATTTGAATATCTCGAATGATGGGACCAAAAGTCCAGAGCAATGCGGCAGCGATGAATACGGATAGAACAATTTTTTCACCACGAGACATTGGGCCTAATTTCTTAATTTCTTGATTAACCCATTCTTTTCCACCTGGAATCGCATCGATTTGTTCGCGGAATAATACTTTTATCATCATCAAGTACGTTATAGCGAGAATGATGGCTACTACAGGAAATGAGAATTTCATCCATGCTAAAAAGCTGACTTGATCACCGTAAGTCTGTTCAACAAAGCGAGCAAAAATTCCGTTTGGAGGTGTACCGATGAGTGTTAAAACACCGCCAATACTAGCTCCGTAAGCAACGGACAGAAGTAATGAAACTTGGAAATTATGTTCACGTTTGTCGACAGGTACATCACCTTGAGTTGAACGAACTACCTTAATGAGAGCCATTGCAATTGGGATCATCATCGCAGCCGTTGCAGTGTTGCTAACCCAGGCAGATAGAAAAGCCGTTGCCAACAAAATACCAAGAATAATCTGCTGTGGTTTTGTTCCAACTAATTTAATAGTCAATAATGCAATACGCCGGTCAACGCCCCAACGAGCGAGAGCGCCAGCAATTAAGAAACCACCGAAGAATAAAAAGATGGTACCGCTAGCGTAGTGCTTTAGCGTATTAGCTGAAGTAGCAATTCCTAAAAGAGGGAAGAGTACGATAGGAAGTAATGCTGTGATCGCAATTGGAGTCGCTTCTGTAAACCACCAAATGGCCATCCATAGGACGATAGCAAAACAAGCTCGGGCGGCGTGAGAAAACTCAACCAATTGACCAGCTGGATTGGTGTAGTGCTCTGGAAGAATAAAGTACAGAGCTAATGCCATTAGTGGCCCAAGGAACAAAGGGATCAGTTTCGTTCTGCTAGGGATTACTCCCGTTTCGAGATATGTATTGTGCATAAAGTGTCTCCATCGGTACTGATCACAATAAGTATCCACAATGAATAAAGTATTCTTTTATTTCATGAGAACGGATATACAGTGAAACAAAAAATTACATGAAAGCAGAATATCATAAAAATGATAAGTTTTTACCGTAATGTAAAAAAATATATGCAATGTAGGGAATTTTTATCGCACCAATACAAGAAATAAAATATCCCGTAAGAAAAAAATATTTTTCCACGGGATGTTCTAATTTTATTTCAATGTTTTTATTGTTCTTCTTCAACGTCAACTGGTTTCATCTTAAGATCACTTTCTAAGTGGCGAGTAGCTAGTCTGACGGTGTCGATTGCACGAATTGCATTGATAATTTTTTGTAAATGACGACTATCAGAAACCTGGATCGTTAACATGAGTCGGGCTACATCAGGACTTAATTGAATCATGTTAAAGCCCGTGATACTCGACTGTTGCTGTGCAATCGCAGAAGTGATGAGTTCTAATGTGGCGTGTGTATCGGAGACTTCGACGTCTAACTTACATGCATATACACGCTTAACGTCCGGAGCCCACTGCTGTTCATGCCAATTTTCTGGATCCACTCGGAAGCCTCTTTGGCAATGTGAACAACCTTTGCGGTGAATATGCGTGGTGTTAGTTGCTCCGATGTAATGTCCTAAGATCTCATCATCTGATGGGACTGGAGTACAGCACGGAGCCAACTTAAAGTTCCCCTTGAGATTAAGAATTGGAGACTTGATCTCAGTAGCTACTTGTTGAGCGGTAGAAGCAGAATGCAATAAGTGCAAAACAAGAGCAGGATCTTTTTGACCGGTACCAATTGCAGAGAGTAAACCTTCCTTACTATCAAAGCCGTTCGATTTCCAAACACGTTCCCAATTACTGTCTGTTAAGTTCTTCAGTGACAGATGCTGTTGATCCGCAACGGTATTTAATAAGTTGCGACCTAATTCAGTACTACCGTCTTTATCTAACTGGCGTAAATACTGTCGAATTTCAGCTCGAGCACGACCGGTACGAACCGTAGCAAGCCACTGTGGATTCGGACAAGCTTTTGGACCGGTGATAATTTCAACCATTTCGCCATTGTGTAATTGGCGAGTCAATAGTGACGGTTCACCGTTAATACGACACCCAATACAAGCATTACCAATGTCAGAGTGAATCTGATAGGCAAAGTCAACAGCGGTAGATCCTTTTGTTAGCTGAACGATACGACCCTTAGGTGTAAAGACATAAACGCGATCCGGGAAAATTTCAACTTTGATGTTTTCCATGAATTCAAGCGAAGTACCACTTTGACGCTGAATGTCTAATAGGCTTTGTAACCACGCTTGAGTAGAAGATTGCAAATCATCACTATTACGGTCTCTGTAAAGCCAATGAGCGGTAATACCGTCTTCACAAATATGATGCATTTCATGAGTACGAATAATAAATTCGACCGGAATGCCTTTTGGACCTAAAACGGTGGTGTGCAAACTTTGATAACCGTTCGATTTAGGGATGGCCACAAAATCTTTAAAACGCCCCGGGACCGGTTTATAAGAAGCGTGAATCACGCCAAGAGCTCGATAACAGTCTTCTCGAGTCGGTACCAGGACGCGGAAATTATGAACGTCAAGAACTTCAGAAAAGCGGATCTTTCGTTCTTTCATCTTGCTGTAAACACGCCATAACCCTTTTTCTTTATCCTCGACTTCAGCTCGGATCTTATTGCGAGCGAGAGCATCTGCGGCTTCGTGCTTAACTTGCTCTAATACTATGCGACGTTTTTCACGGCTCTTACGAACTGCATCTTGAAGAATCCGATAACGTCTTGGATACATGAATGAGAAACTGATATCGGATAATTCACGATAAACACTATACATACCCAAGCGGTGTGCGATAGCCACATAAATTTCCATCGTTTCTTTAGCGATACGGAATTTTTTGTGTGGTTTTACAGCACCTAGGGTGCGCATGTTATGCAGACGGTCTGCCAATTTGATAAGAATAACTCGTACATCTCGCGACATGGCTAAAAGCATCTTGTGGAAGCTTTCAGCCTGAGCCTCTTCATTTGAAGAGAACTTCAATTTATCAAGTTTAGAGACTCCGTCAACAAGCTCGGTTACGACAATACCGAACTTTTCGCTCATTTCGATCTTAGTAATTCCCGTATCTTCAAGCACATCGTGCATGAGACCCGCTTCAATGACTTGTGCGTCTAAGTGCCATCCGGCAAGAACTTCAGCCACAGCGATTGGATGAGTAATATAAGGATCACCAGAATTACGATATTGACCGAGGTGAGCTTCATCAGCGTAGCGGAACGCTTCGCGAATCTTATTAACGTCTGAGGAGGAAAGATAAAGACGACAGCGCTCGGCTAATTGATTAGCCGAGGCAACTGGGTTAACCGGTTTAGGCGGTTCGTTTTTTTTTTCGGTAGGGAGGTCTTCTTTCAGACCGATTACTCGCTTAAAGGCATCGGCTAGCGATGACGGGGCGAATGTATTGGCATTTTCTTCGGTCATAGTACTCTCCCTTTTTTGAATCAGCCGAATTGGATGGATTATTTAACTTTTTGGAGCATTTCTACGCCAACAGCACCATCGGCAATTTCACGTAACGCAGCAACGCAGGGCTTATCTTTGCACTCTACAAGAGGAGGCTGACCCTGGCAGAGCTGACGAGCACGAGCCGCTGCGGAGAGAACCATTTGGAAACGGTTCGGGATTTTTTTCAGACAATCTTCAACAGTAATACGAGCCATTTTTAATACCTAAATTAATTAATGAGGAATTCCGAGTTGGGTGAAAACATCGTCGCGACGCGCAGCTTGTTTTTCAAAGCGCAAACGGCCCGCTGACACAATCGCATGGAATTCATCAAGAGATCGTTCAAAGTCTTCGTTAATTATAACGAACTGGAAGCCATCGGCATGAACCATTTCAGCTCCTGCTCCACGGAGACGCTTAGCAATGGTTTCTTCAGAATCTTGCCCTCGCTTGTGCAGTCTTTCTTCAAGTGCTTGCATCGAGGGTGGCAAAATGAAAATACTAATGACTTCTGGGAATTGCTTGAATACTTGAAAGGCTCCTTGCCAGTCGATTTCTAATAAAACATCAACCCCTTCGGCCATTTTGTTTTCAATCCACTTTCTAGAAGTTCCGTAGTAATTGCCGTGAACTTCAGCAGATTCAAGAAAATCGCCTTCTTCTCGCATTTTTAGAAACTCTTCAACCGTAACGAAGTGATATTCACGTCCATTTTGTTCACCGGGTCTTGGAGAGCGGGTGGTGTAAGAAATCGAGAGTGAGATATCTTTGACCTTAGCCAATAATGCATTAACTAAAGAAGACTTTCCAGCTCCACTAGGAGCAGAAACTAAAAACAAAGACCCCGAACGCTTCGGAGTAATCTCTCTCAAAGTATCAGACATAATGAATCAGAGCAAAAAAACTATTCTATCAAAGCTAAGGGCATGCAGTTAAATTTGTGATTAGTAAAGCACTTTTATCATGGAATAAATTTGCTGTTTTAGAAGAGATATAAAAAAGAGAATATAGATGTTGACAAACATCTAAATACCTATAGAATATGTAGGTAATAAATATTTACTTTCCTAAAATGACTATGTTCAGTACAAATTCTTTTGTCTGCAATCGCTTTCATGTGATTGTTGAACTGACCTGTCGAATGTGAAGCTTTTTCAATTAGGCAGAGTCCAGGTTTTTTAGTGACTTTGCCGTCAATGTCCGATTTTTAATTTCTATCTCTCAATGTCTAGGAGGTAGTAGTAAGAATCAGGATCCAATCTTAGTTTTCCTTTGTGTGTTTTTCTCTGTTTTTTTTGTGGTTAGCAGAGACAATTTTCGTGTCTTTTGTCGATGCTTTCTGAAAGTTTGATGTGGGTACAACTTGGGTTTTCAGATCGCATCGGCAGGAGACTAAAATTTTATGGGAGATATTGCTATGAAAAAGAGACATCTATTAAATGCTACGGTAGCCTTGATTTTAACTGGGGTTGGTATCGTCAACGCCCCAGTTTTCGCAGGTCAGCAACTTAAAATTGGGGTCACAGCCGGTCTACACGCGGAAACACTACAGCAAGTGATACCGTTTGCCAAGCAACGGGGTTTAGATATCAAAATATATGAATTCCAAGATTACATACGACCGAACGCTGCTTTGGCCGATGGGGATTTAGATGCCAATATTTTCCAAACGAAGCCTTTTTTAGACGCCGCTTGCCGTGATCGTGGTTATAAACTGGTTCCAGTTGGAAAAACATTGACGTTCCCGATGGCGTTTTATTCTAAAAAGATCTCAAACTTAAAGGATTTAAAGGTAGGCGCTCGGGTTGGTATTCCAAATGATCCGTCTCAAGGCGGCCGAGCTTTGATTCTTTTGTCTAATGCCGGTTTGATTAAACTCAAAAATAATAAAAATCTTTTGTCTTCAGTTATTGACATTATTGAAAACAAGAAAAACCTTAAGTTTATTGAACTCGAAGCTGCTCAGCTTCCTCATGCCTTATCGGATTTAGAGGTTGCGGCGATTAACGGTAACTATGCAAATAGTGCAGGTCTTAATCCAAGTAAAGATGGTCTATTGATTGAAGATGGCAGAAGTCCCTATGTAAATTACATTGTTGTTCGAGAAGAAGATCGTAATAAACCTTGGGTTAAACCTCTAGTAGAAGCCTATCAACAGCCACAAGTTTCAGAGTTTATTAAGAAGAAATATGAGGGAGCCGTGATTCCAGCTTTTTAGAGTGACAATAATGTAGCCTTTATAAGAGAGAAAATACTTTAAACAGCCTAAATTAATTAGGCTGTTTAAGTTTTAGTGAGTATCAAAAAAACCAGATAACTTATCTAAACCGACGATCGTAAGATCACCAATGAATGGAGCAATTTGGCTGAATAAAGCTTGAATCTCTTTCTTATTTTCATCGGTTAAATGTTGTTCATCTGCTTTTAGTAGATGAAGTTGAGGTTTGCTCTCAGAAATCAAACGAATGCGAAACTCAGAGGCGTGGAATAATGTTCGATCCAAGTATTCTCCAATCGCTTCTTCTGCCTGAGATAAGGCTAACAGTTCTTCTCGTTTAGGAGAACGTCCATAGGGATATCGAGTCAATAAACAAGGACGAGATTTCTGATCCCAACGATCCATTCCAATCTCGCGAGCTAAGGTTCGTATTTCTGGCTTTGTAAGGTTGGCTTGCGCCAAAGGAGAGTGGATATTTAACTCTTTTAAAGCTACAAGTCCTGGACGGTAGCATCCTAAGTCAGAATGATTCGTTCCATCACATAAAGGGTAAGAAGCGATTTCAAGAAGTCGTGTGAAAAGCGCTTTTTTACAGCCATAGCAACGTCTTTTATCGCCTGCAACAACGAGATCAACATTTAGAGGATCCACCGAGAGATCAATAATTTTGAAATTGTGTCGATGAGCCCATTCAAGAGCTTCTTTTGTTTCATGGGTGGCAATATGACAACCGCTGACGTGTAAAAGTTCTGGTTCAATCCCAAAGTATCGACAACTAAAGGCGAGAAAACGACTATCAACACCACCAGAAAAGGCAATAGATAAATGTTTGTTCTGAGCTAAAGAGGACAGTACTTGTTGCAGTCGATTCAATTTACTGTTTTTCATAAGATAGAGGCCTTCATTTGAAGATTTTGTTAATTATCAACAAATATCAAATAGAGTAAAGCGGTTGATCACACTTTATTGTTTAAGCTGAAAAATTGTTCTTAATTCATCCGTTGTAATGCCAGAGCGTATAGGGATAAATTTCCCACTAGGATCTTTAAAAACTCCTAGGGGAACAACGATGCCACCAGCACGTCGAAAGATCTTTGAATTGTTCCATACTTTTTGACGATTCTCTTTAGATACAACAAGATCATTTATAGGTAAACCGCGATGCTCTTTACTTTTAAAGAGTTGTTCGTGTTGCAGTAATTTTTTCCAAGGATTTGAAGCGGAGAGAATTAAAGCACCTTGAGTAACACTGTCATCATTAAGAACTGCAACAGGATACCAAACGACCTTTATCTGATTAAGCAATGGCTTAATTGCTTGGATTAATTTGGTACACCAAGGACATTGAGTATCGATTACAAACACGACTTGAGGATTTTCTTTTCTATGTTGATTGCTAAATCCGTAGCCGTTTTTTAAAAGATTTTCAAATATTTGATCTAAATACGTCCCTGCACTGATATCTGTTTTGATAATGGCTGAAGCGGTTGTTGCAGAAAACAAAATCGGTAATGAATATAAGATTTTTAAAAAACTTTTTCGATTCATTTTATGCCTCGAATAGGGTTGCTTTTTTGCGTAATGAGAGGGATATCAAGACCAAAGTCCTTTGCTGAAATATCGATCTCCTCGGTCTGGGAAAATCGTGACAATGTTTCCTTTGATTCCTTCTTGAATCAGTTTTAGTGAAGCGGAAAGGGCGGCTCCGGAAGAAGATCCTGCAATAACACCTTCTTTACGGGCCAAATCATGAACGGCTTTAAATGCTTCATCATCGGAGATTTTTATGACGTGATCGACAAGATTCATGTCCATTGTTTTTGGAATGAAATCATTACCAATGCCTTCGATGTTGTAGTCAGCATGGTAACCGCCACCCATGGTAGAACCAAGAGGATCAGCTAAAACGCCTTGAATGGAAGGATTTTTTTCCTTTAAATATTTCAAGACTCCACTGTAGGTACCTCCACTTCCTGCTCCGGCAACGACATAATTAATTTGCCCGCTAAGATCATCCCATATTTCAGGTCCTGTTGTTTCGTAGTGGGATTGAGGATTTGCTAAATTGTCGAATTGTTTCAGACTGATCGATTGAGGAATTTCCTTGAGTAATTTCTCTGCTTTTCGAACAGCTCCTAGCATGCCTTCTTCGCGAGGCGTGTTAATAATTTCAGCGCCTAAGGCTCGCATGAGTTGTTGCTTTTCTTCTGAAAACTTGGTCGGTACTACAAAGATGATTCGGTAACCTTTGTTAAGAGCGGCTAAGGCGATACCAGTTCCAGTACTACCGGCTGTTGCTTCAATAATCGTAGAACCGGCTCGTAATTTCCCTCGAGTTTCTGCATCTTTTACCATGTAATATCCAGGTCGATCTTTGACACTACCTAAAGGATTCCATAACTCCAATTTTGCAAATAAATTAACTCCTTCAGGTAAATCAAAGTGAGTGATCTGAAGAAGTGGCGTGTGACCGATCAGATCCTTGATAGAAGTAACGTAAGACATATATAGTTAAACCTTTGAACGAGTAATGGCTTGATTCAGATCGGCAATAAGATCTTTAATGTTTTCAATTCCAGGAGAAAGTCGAATTAAATTTTGAATAATGCCGAGTTGATTTCTGAGGTCTTCCGGAATAGAAGCATGGGTCATCGTTGCGGGGTGACAAACCAAAGATTCAACGCCACCTAAGCTTTCTGCAAGTCGAATGATTTGTAGACTTTTGAAAAATTGTTCAACGTTATATTCTTTTTTAAGTTCAAAACTAATCATGGCGCCGCCATTTTTTGCTTGGCGTCGATTAATTTCATAGCCGGGTAAATAAGGTAGTCCTGGGTAGTATATTTTTTTGATAGCAGGATGATTGTCTAAATGACGAGCAATTTTTACTGCGTTTTCGACATGACGATCCATTCGCAGAGCCAGTGTTTTAATACCCCTAATCAATAAAAAAGAATCGAAAGGTTGAAGGACACCTCCGGTCGCATTTTGAATAAAAGCGAGTTCTTTGCCTAAAGCGGAATCTTTGGTTACGACAAGTCCTGCAATTAAATCACTGTGCCCACCGAGATACTTAGTAGCACTATGAACCACTATATCGGCTCCTAAATCCAGAGGATTTTGTAAATACGGTGTCATAAACGTGTTATCTACAATGGTAAGAAGCTGATTTTCGTAAGCAATACTTGAAATTAGTTTGAGATCTGTAATCGTCAGTAAAGGGTTTGCTGGAGATTCAATCCAGATTGCTTTTACATCCGGAGTAATTTTTTGCCGAACATGATCAGGATTACTCGTGTCAACGCTTTCAAACGATAAATTGAAACGGGAGAAAATACGATCAAGAACTCGATAAGTTCCTCCATAAACGTTGTTCGTGATTAATATCTTGTCGCCTGAGTTAAATAATTGGAGAACGGCGGTGACAGCGGCCATGCCGGAGGCAAAAGCAAAGCCGTCTGATCCATGTTCTAAATCTGCAATTAATTTTTCTAATGCAAAACGAGTAGGATTCCCAGTTCGAGAATACTCCCATCCATTTCGTGTTTTACCAATACCGTCTTGCTGATACGTTGAGGTCTGGTAGATTGGCACATTAACAGAACCTGTAAATGAGTCCCCGTCGATTCCAGCGTGAATGAGATCAGTTTCAATGTGTTTTAAATTCGACATAAAATTCTTTCCCTAAATCGTAGAAGCAGATAGAAAATGGATGTGCTCAAATGCCTTTAAAAACGGGGTATTCGAGAAAAAGCGTTGATCAATTTCTTTTTGAGATAAATGCTCTTGAGTAATGAATCCGTTGGTTAAAAATAGATGTTGTATTTCTTGCGGACTGAATCCGGAATTCATTTTTTCTCCCAGATCGCAAGTAAGATTTCTAAGAATGCATTCACGAGAACTTCCTTGCTTTTTGAAAAAGAGACGATCGGGATAATCCAAAACAATTTCGGATTCCGGTGATAGAACTTTTCGAATATCTTGTACGGTTTGTGATAATTCCGCAAAAGATAAGTAGTAACTTACTCCCAAAATAGAAACAAAGGTAGGAACTTCTTTTGAAAATCCTTGTTTAAGAAGACGTTCTGAAACGTGTTCTGTTTGAAAATCAACAGAAACCCAGTGGAGGTTTTTGGGTGTTTGCCAATTGAGTTGTCGAACTTTTTCTTGTTTACTTTGTTGCGTTAAAGGATGATCGACTTCAAAAATTTCAATATTTTTTTGAACATTTCGAAAAGCGAAGGTATCGAGTCCTGCGCCACAAATAACGTATTGAATAAGTGGATGCTGATATTTGAAATTTAAAAGACGTTTTTCGGTGTAAGCGGCTCGGGAAAGCGTGATCGGAGAAACTAGCTTATCGAGTAACTCTTCAAAATTTTGGTAATTCTCATCGTGAACAAATCGTTTAACGCATTTAGAAAGATTCGCGCAATCATTGCATAAATCACCCGCTAAGGGATCAGAGAAAATTTTAATGGACGATTTCTTAACGTGGTAAGAACGTGATAAAGCGCAAATCTTTGCTGTTTGACTTTCGTTTTGCATAGTTGCCTGACAATATAGAAGTGTTAAAAGTTGGTTTGAAATCAAAGCGTGTTTGTCGGCAACACAAGCCAATCAGTTCTTTCATAAAATTCCTTAAAAAAATAAACCTATTAAAAAGATAGGCAATATGGGTAATATAATCTAATTTGTACTTAAAGAAAACTCGAAATAAATTTTTTATTAAAAATTAGTAAAAAAGGGGCAATAAAAAGATATCGAAAGTGAGAATAATTATTGTTAATATTACGGAAATTATTTTGACTGAAAATGGTTTCAGAAAAATAAGAAGATTTTGAATATTCGGTTACTTATGAATTGGTTTAGTTACGCTGTTCTACCTTTGTTGATTTTTGTCAGCTGGGTGATTGCCTGTATCAGTGGAGCGATTCCTACGATTTTGCTTCCGACTCCGCAGTCTGTTTTAGAGGCATTCTGTCTGGCAGTAAAGGATGGAAGTCTGGTACACAACATATTAGCGAGTGCGCTTCGCTCGTTAAGTGGTTTTTTCTTAGCGGCTTTCTTTGGTGTCTCCTTAGGTCTTTTGTTTGCCTATAACAAGACTGCTCATCGAATGGGCTACGTTGCAGTTGAAGCGATTCGAGTCACGCCTCCCTTAGCCTTAATTCCATTATTAATTCTTTGGTTAGGAATTGATGAGGCACCGAAAATTGCCATTGTGTTTCTTTCAAGTTTTTTTCCAATTTATATGAATTCATTAACCGCGGTTAAAACGATTGATCCTAAGTTAATCGAAGTAGGTAAGTTAATGAATTTTTCCCGTTGGGAAGAGTTCCGTCTATTGACCTTACCAGCTTCTCTTCCGGGAATTCTTACGGGGTTACGTTTGGGTTTTGGTTATAGTTGGAGAGCGCTGGTTGGGGCAGAATTAATCGCGGCATCCTCCGGGTTAGGCTTCTTAATTAGTGAATCAGCAGAATTTGCTAAGACAGAAACTGTTTTTGTTGGGATCTTTACGATTGTGATTCTCGGAATTTTGGCGGACAACTTATTGTCTTTTTTAGTAAAACGTGAAACAAAACACGGTTAAGGAGAAAAGATTGTTCGATATTGTCTGTAGTGGTTTAAAGAAAGTATTTCAATCGGGAGATCGTACTAGTAGACCTCTTGATGATTTAACTGTCACGATCCCAGCCGGAGAAATTACAGCGGTTATTGGTGAAAGTGGTTGTGGCAAAACCACCTTTTTACGCATGATCGCAGGTCTCGATAAACCGAATGAAGGTACGCTGTCTTTTATTGATAAAGATCAAAATCGCCAATCCCCCAAGGTGGCTGTAGTCTTTCAAGAACCGAGACTTTTTGCTTGGCTAACGGTTCGTGAAAATATCGCTATGGCGATTCGTCATTTGCCTAAAGATGAACAAAATGAAAAAGTTGATCAGGTTTTAGATCTTGTACGTTTAACCAAAGCATCCGATTTATATCCTCGAGAACTATCGGGAGGGATGGCACAACGAGTTGGTCTAGCCCGGGCTCTCGTGGCAAGTCCTGATATTTTGCTATTAGACGAAGCTTTTAGCGCTTTAGATGCTTTAACACGACAAAAACTTTATCAAGAATTTATACGAATTCATAAAGAGTGTCCGATGACAACCGTTTTGGTAACGCACGATGTGATGGAAGCAGTATTGTTGTCTCGCCATATTCACTACTTTGCTTCAGGGAAAGTAAAGGCTAGTTTTGAAGTTCCTTTTGACTATCCGAGATCACTTTCGACCCCGGGCTGTAGTGAACTTTGTGATCGTATTTTGGAAGAATTTTTTTAATTATTGGATGTAAAGAAAATGAAACTAAAAAAATTAGTAGCAACGTTAGGTCTTGGTTTGTTGGCTACCGGTGTGTTCGCTACTGAGATGCCAAAAGAATTGAATATTGTCTATGTTAAGGCACCATTTAATTTACAGAATATGGTGATCAAAGATCAGCAATTATTGGAAAAGGCCTTCGCTACTGACAATACCAAGGTAAATTGGAAAACAATTACTTCAGGAGCTAAACAGGCTCAGGCGATGGCTGCCGGGGCGGTTGATATGTCTGCGGTTATGAATACGGCATCGCTTCTTATGGCAAACGGAGCAGGAAATCCAATTTATGTGGCAACCGGTGTATCACATCCAGCCGATACTTTTGCCATCGTCGGTAAAGCTGGAGAAAAACTCTCAGTTAAGGACCTCAAGGGCAAAAAAATCGTTGGTCCTCGTGGAACAGTTTTACATCAGTTGTTGATCGCTTCGTTGGTTAAAAATGGAATGAAACCATCTGACGTTGATTTTGTTGCGATGGATATTCCGAGTGCGTTAGCGGCCTTGACCAGCGGTCATGCGGACGCTGCGCTACTTGCTGCGAGTGCTGTAATTAAAGCCGAAAAAGCCGGTTGTCAGATCGTAACAACTGCTAAAGACTTAGTGAATGTCAATTTGGTAACTACCGTAAGCAAGTCCTTTGCCGAAAAGCACCCTGAAGCAGTTAAGAAAGTAGTTCAAGTACAGCGTGATGCACTTACTTGGATTCAAAACAATTGGGACAAAGCTGTTGCAATTGGTGCCAAGGAACACGGTATCAGCCTCGAAGAGGCTCAAAAGTTAGCCAGCTGGTCTCACTATTACAATCTTTTAAATGAAAAAGATATTGCAGGTCTAGAAGAAGATCAGAAATTCCTCTTAGAAAATGGCATGATGGCTAAAAAGGTAGACGTGAAGAGTTTAGTACTACCAATCGCTCAGGGTAAATAATCGTGTTTAGTCGTCGCCCAGATTGTTTGGTAGTCAGTGAACCCGAAGGAACCTTAAGTTTTAATCGGGAAGATATGATCCGTTACGCAGGTCACGGTCAAATCATTGCAAGTGGTGTCGTTTTTCGATTATTACAAAAAGCTTTTATGGATCTTTCGCCACAAGAGCCACCCAGTCGTAAAGATATTTGGGTATTAACGGCATTTCCTGGGGAAGGGGTTCGTGATTGCATCGAATTGGTAACAAGAGCGGTGACTGATGGTCGATTTACATTAGATGTCAATGTAGCGCCTTCAGGAGCACCTTCTTCCCCAATTGGGGGTGGGATGTACTTTGAAGTGGGTTACCGTGGAAAGGCTTTTGCGTATACTTTCAATCCAGAAATCTTCGATGAACACTGGTACCAGAGCGTACAAAACTTTCAAGATGGATGCGATTCATCGGAAAATCACGGACGCTATGTCAGTTATAAATACGGTGTATTAGGGGAATTGTTAGCTCGTGAAGATGTTTTTATTGATGTTCACGAATGCTGTGCCGATCGAGTTCTGAAAATTAAATCGTCAACCCTTAAATAAGGAATGGATAAGTGAATAAAGACGTTGTGCGTGTATTAGATCATGGAAAAGAATTAACCATCTCTTTTGATGATTGCATTCTTTACCACGGGGTCGATAGCATCGGAGGATTAGCCTTAGGTTTCCGTATGATGCAGTGGGCTATTAATGAAATGAGTCCTAACGTAGCTCCAGACCGAGAAACAATTTCCTTTAAAACGGCTTTTCCGGGTCCAGGACTTCGAGATGCGGTTGAGATGATTGCCCGAGTGGTGACTCGTGGTGCTTATACCGTTCTTCAGGAAATTCCCGTTCAGGCTCCTGAAGGTGTTTACGGTCATATGTATTTCGAAGTTACTGTCGGTGAGCAAACTCGTCGTATTAGTTTGGCTCCTGGCGCATTACCAGAAGAATTTGTCCAAACAGGCCGGGCTATTAAGGCCGGTAATGCGGATGAACATTTAAAGAAACGATGGACCGAATTAAAACACGGACTTTCAGAAGCTGTGCTGGGCGCTAATTTCAAAGATTTAATTGTTGTTCATCCATAGTGCTGTTTTAGCTCGTTTTTAAGGCGATATCAAAGATTCGGTATCGCCTTGAAATTTCCAAATTAATTAAAGTATTTCAGAGTAAAGCCTTCAATTTGCAACGAACTCATCATTTGCTTGAAAGCTTCCGAATCAAATTACTCTTCCAAACAAAGTATTTCATGATCTATACCTAAAGCGACAGAAATAAATCGGTTTCTTTATAACCCTTACATAAATAAAACAGCTGTCTCATTTCTCTTTGTTGATGGTTACTTTGTGAAGTGTCTAATTTCTCCATATCGACAATCTACTTTTTTGTTTTTTTAGGGTACATAGAAATAAACGTCTTGATCGCTTGTCCGCCATATTCTTTAGAGCGGATTTTAGTCAAGAATAAATAAGTGAATTTTGAATATCTAACAATAACTAAAAATCAAAATGATCATCTTTTGCTATCTCAATTAATTGATTTGGCAATAAATATTCTTCATGGGGCTTTAGCAAACACATTAAATTTACCCAAAAGGTACCGTTTTCTACGACGTCTTTAGCTTCTAGCGTTATAAGAGACTTTCTTTTCAGTAGTAAGAAGTGGTTATGTTTGTAATGCATGATGTCAGCAACCTAGTATTAAAGTAATTTATAAAGTAAAGAAAAAAAGGGACTATATGCTGTCATCAAATTTTCTAATTTTCTTTTGATGAGTTTTTTAGATTCACTCAAACTAAAACAGAATCGAACGGAATTCGATAAAGACAAAATCGAGGGTCTAGTGAGTTACCGACTTCGTCTTCCCAATAGTCTGAAAATTTTTTAATCGACTGTTGAGGACCGATTAAAGCAATTTCACCACAATAGGGTTTTACATCACCGTCTTCATCGACTCTCATAAAGGGTTCTAATTTGATTTCCGGAAGATTTTGTTCAATCCACGTCATGATTTCTTTACGAGCGGGAATGTTGTCGATTGAACAAAAAGGAAGCCCCATTTTATTGGTCTGTAGATTAAAGCCTAAGAAATACAGATCTTCTTTTGGATGTTGTTTAAACCATGTGAGGGGGCTGATAAATGATTCGGGTGCGAGTTCCTTTAATCGGATTTGTTCTTCAGTAAACAGTGTATCTGGATTTTTAACGTGTTCCCAAGGATCCCATGCTTCTCCTGTAGCCAGTCGAGAAAGACGCTTAATTTCGTCTCTATTATCGTGGCATCTGTTTTTCGATAAAAGATAATCCACGGGTCGAATGATGAAAGCGTTAGATAGTAATTCAGCAATCGTATCGACTCTCATGTATTCCTCATGTTCATGAGGGATGTAAGGAAAAACATCTTTAAAGTTTTGAGCCAATTCAAAATGAATGGAATCACGAAATACAAAAGACAAACCATCAATTAACCGAGTTATCACGGGTACGGTAAATATAGGTTGACGGATATAGAGTGTACTGTCGTCTGCTCTTATTTCATGAAGTAAAAGATAATCCGAGAAGTGTTCACTAAACTGATCTAATACTTGTTTTTGGGCGCTAAGACTGTAAACCGGAGCCTTTGCGGTAAAGAATTGGAACTCAAACCAATAAAGTCTATTAAGTAACTCCTCTGCATAAGCTCTAAAAGGAAGTGGTTTTTGTCTCATGCTTTGTGCAATCGCCTTCCAACGGCGAATCAAGGCTTCTCTTATCGGACGATGTGGAACAGCATGAGAATAGTTAACATCATCGATGGCGCAGTCTAATTCCGCTAAAGTCCTAAAGATCCGATAGGTTAAACAAGAAATTTCAGAGGTTTCTTGTTCAATCGACTTTGCGTCGAAGTGTTCGGAATAATTCTTTGCTGTTGCTTTAATGAAAGGATTGATCTCAGTTAAATCAGCTTTTTCGGATAAATCGGCTAATAGAGCTCCAGCAAGTTCAATTGGCTGACTTTCGGCATAGAACTGCATCAAGTGAAATGTTTTGAATCGTTCTTTTTCGTCTAATTGAGGATGGTTTTTAAGCCAATTGAGTGCTTCTTGGACTAATTCTCCGATAGGAGCGATGTATGACTCAGATGTTGAGGCAACACCAACGCCGACTTCAGAAAGAATGGCTTGGTTGGATATCGGACTGTATGGATACTTAAGCATAGTTTGATTATTCATATTCTTCCATCGATTATTCCCAAAATCGCTATCAATTGACTACTTTTTATAGGTCTAGAAATCATCCATTAATGCTGAAGGATTTGGAATTTCTCCGTCGTACCGTTTCTTATATTGTAGGCATAAAATTGAAAGCGAGAATCTTTACTCTTCCCATTTTCATCTTCCCAAATAGACTCAAACTTTTTGCGATCTTCTTCATCCCAAAGTAAAGCAATCGTTCCATTGTAAGGGGCTTGAAACACACCCGAATCGTAAGTGGAAGGAAGAAGAGGAATAATGGTTGTATGAGGTAAGTTCTTTGCAATCCAAGCTTCAATATCAGCCTTTCCTTCAGGTTCTGAATCGATGTTTCGTAAAAAGAGACTAAAGTCTTTCTGCTTTTCTTCATCAGAACAGAAGTTAATGAAATAGAGGTCTTTTCGGTACTCGTAGAAGTATTCGTTAATGTTAATCACGAGTTGTAGCATTTTCCGTACTCCATTTAAGTTTGATTTGTAAAGGAGTCACTAAAGCAAATCTTTGTTTGCGTTCAGAATAGCAAGGGGTGCGAAATAAAATGACGCAATGATTCAGTGGGGTTGTTTGGTTGTGTCGATCGATAAAGTGAATTAAGTCTTCATCAAAAATATTTCCGCTTAACGGAAAGTTTTCTTATCAGAAAATCAAAATGGCTGAACTTAGTGTTCAGCCATTACAGCAAAATAATTTAAAAATTAACGGTTCAGGAAACTATTATCGATTTACCTAAAAATTACTTTATTCTGGTCATCCGTATCCGCGTGGCTCCACGAAATATCCGTCAGCAATCCAAAAAGTTCTACTGTATCGTCTACAAAGAGTCGGATACCTTCCGCTAATTTTTCACTAGCCATGGCATCTTGATTTAATTCAAATCGGAAATTAGATTCAGAATTGTCCGATTCGATTTCATCCTCATCAAGGAAAAAGTCATCATAGGGATCTGTTTCTATTTCGGGATTTAATTTTCTTTTAACTGTTCCAGAAGAAGAGGCAAGCTCATCGAGTAACTTGGGTGAAATAGTTAACAGATCGCAACCACAAAGGGCTAGGATTTGTCCCTTATTTCTAAAGCTTGCTCCCATGATCTCTGTTTTACTTTCGTGAGCCTTGAGGTACTCATAGATTTCACGAACAGAGTGAACTCCTGGGTCGTTATCACCATAATAGAATTTTTCATCCCAATCCAATCCGGCTTGGCGTTTATGCCAATCGTAAATTCGTCCAACGAATGGGGAAATGAGAGTGGCATTAGCCAAAGAAGACTGTATGGCTTGTTCTAACGAGAAGATCAGGGTCATATTGCAATGAATTCCTTCTTTTTCAAGTACTTTACAAGCCTGAATACCTTCCCAAGTCGTAGCGATTTTAATGAGTACTCGATCTCGAGAAATGCCACTTGATTCATATAGAGAAATTAAGCGACGAGCCTTTTCTATGGTTTTAGCAGTATCAAAAGATAGGAAGGCATCGACTTCGGTTGAAACTCGGCCGTCGATATGAGTCAAGATTTCTTTACCGAAATTAACGAGAACCCGGTCGGTCGCATCTTTTAAATCAACAGAATCTTTTAGGGCTTTTTCGACAAGATCGATGTATTTGGGGTCGCGAGCGGCCTTCAGAATTAATGAAGGATTTGTAGTGGCGTCTCTGGGTTTTAGGCGAGCAATAGAGTCAATGTCGCCTGTGTCTGTAACAATTGTGGTGTATTGAGATAACGATTCGAGTTGATTCATTTTTATTCTTCTTTAAAAACATGTCATTAAAAGATTATCACTTCCCGTATTCCTTGTATAAAGATTGATGCTCAAAAAATAACCTTTAAAAAAGAAATAGGAGAAAACTCGTTAAATTTCGTACATAAAATAAGGCTATGTCATTTTGGATTGATATAATCATCTAACTTTGCGTTCTACAAAATTCAAGGTAGAAGGCAGGGTAATTGTCTATCTAAATCAAAATTTGTGCGGCCGAGTCCGTGAAACGGCGTCTCGGCGGCTTACGGAGTCATAGTGAATAAAAGATTAAATGATGACACCCGACCGGAAGCGGCACTTGTGTTGGCCGACGGAGCTGTTTTCAAAGGACGCTCAATCGGTGTGAGCGGTATGACTACTGGTGAAGTAGTCTTCAATACTTCGATGACGGGTTATCAGGAAATTTTGACTGATCCGTCTTACACAGGGCAGATCGTTACATTAACCTATCCCCATATTGGCAATGTCGGTGTCAATAACGAAGATGCGGAATCGGATGCGGTTCATGTAGCAGGCTTAGTGGTTCGTAACGCTTCTATGGTGGTTTCGAACTGGCGTAGTCAAAGAAGCCTTGGCGAATATCTAAAGCAACACGGCATTGTTGCAATTGCAGAAATTGATACCAGACGTTTAACTCGATTGTTACGTGATCACGGTGCTCAACCAGGTTGTATCGTATGTTCTGCCTCCGGCAAGTTAACCGAAGAGGAAATTGAACAGGCTCGTCAAGTCGCTTCAAATGCACCTCGTATGACGGGTCAGGACTTAGCTCAGCATGTTTCTTCTAAGTACCGTTATGAATGGTCTGAAGGTACTTGGAGTATGAGTAATGAAACGGGTCGTCCTGGTATGAACCACCCGGAAGAATTCCCGTATACCGTAGTAGCTTGGGACTTTGGCATTAAAGAAAATATTTTGAGATTAATGTCAGATCGTGGCATTCGTGTTGTTGTCGTTCCAGCTTCTACTACTTACGAACAGGCAATGGAACTGAATCCAGATGGTCTATTCCTTTCGAATGGCCCAGGGGATCCGGCTCCTTGTACCTATGCAATTGAAGTAGCAAAGAAGGCGATCGAAGCTAAGATTCCTTTGTTTGGTATTTGTTTAGGACATCAGATTCTTGGTTTGGCTTGCGGTGCTCAGACTCAAAAGATGAAGTTTGGTCATCATGGCGCTAACCATCCTGTAGTCGATTTGGATACAAAACGAGTTTACATTACCAGCCAAAACCATGGCTTTATGGTCGATCCTGCCACATTACCTGCGAATGTGAAGGTCACCCACAAGTCATTATTTGATGGTTCACTCCAGGGATTCGAATTGACGGATGCACCGGTATTCTGTTTCCAGGGACACCCTGAGGCAAGTCCGGGTCCACACGATATCCAGGATCTGTTTGATCGATTTGTGGAACAGATTAAGGCTAAAAAAGGCTTGTAAATGAGCGACAAAGTACGGTTTGTGCGAGCAGCGCTAGAAGAGGCTCGTACAGCGTTAGATACCTTTATTCAAAACGAAGAATGTATGAAAGCCGTTGTGGATGCTTCGTCCGTAATGGTTGAATCGCTTCGAAATGAAGGGCGTATTTTTTCTTGTGGTAACGGTGGATCTCTCTGTGATGCGATGCATTTTGCAGAAGAGCTGACCGGACGCTATCGAAACGATCGCCAACCTATCGGTGCCATTGCAATATCTGATGCGTCCCACATTGCGTGTGTAGGGAATGATTACGGATACGAGGAGGTCTTTTCTCGTTATTTAGGTGCGGTAGGTCGAAAAGGTGATGTTCTTTTAGCCATCACAACGAGTGGAACAAGTAAAAACGTAGTCAGGGCTGCTCGTCTTGCCCGAGAAAAAGGTATCCGAGTCGTCGCTCTTACTGGGCGTACTAATACGCCGATTTGTGAATTGGCTGATGTCGTGATTGCAACCCCAGGTGGCTGTTATGCCGACCGGGTACAAGAATTGCATATCAAGGTCATTCACATCCTTATTGAACTCATTGAGCGGGAGCTTGCCCCTCAAAACTACATGGAATAGGTTAGACAATGCCAAAACGGACTGACATAAAAAGCATTTTGATTATCGGAGCGGGTCCCATTGTCATCGGACAGGCGTGTGAATTCGATTATTCAGGTGCACAGGCCTGTAAAGCACTGCGGGAAGAAGGTTATAAGGTAATTTTGGTCAACAGCAATCCTGCGACCATTATGACGGATCCCCAGACTGCAGATGTCACATATATTGAACCAATTACAAAAGAAGTTCTTGAACGAATTATCGAAAAAGAACGTCCCGATGCTATCTTACCGACGATGGGTGGGCAGACTGCGTTGAACTGCGCAATGGATTTAGCTCATTACGGTGTGCTAGAAAAATACGGTATTGAATTGATCGGAGCGTCGCCGGCTGCGATTGAAAAGGCTGAAGACCGTCTGAAGTTTAAAGAAGCGATGGATAAAATCGGGCTCGGTAGTGCTCGAAGCGGTATCGCTTATAGCTTAGATGAAGCTCTTAAAGTACAAAAGAAGATTGGTTTCCCTGCCATTATTCGTCCAAGTTTCACCTTAGGTGGTTCAGGCGGTGGTATTGCGTACAACATGGAAGAATTTGTCGCCATTTGTACTCGCGGTTTGGAACTTTCTCCAACACATGAGCTTTTAATTGAAGAATCTTTGTTGGGTTGGAAAGAGTTCGAAATGGAAGTGGTGCGAGATCGTAACGATAACTGCATCATCATTTGCTCCATTGAAAACTTAGACCCAATGGGTATTCATACCGGTGACTCGATTACTGTTGCTCCAGCTCAGACTTTAACCGACAAGGAGTACCAGGTTCTTAGAGATGCTTCCATTGCTGTATTGCGTGAAATCGGTGTTGATACCGGTGGTTCTAACGTACAGTTTGCTTTGAATCCAAAGGATGGTCGATTGGTGGTTATCGAAATGAACCCACGTGTGTCCCGTTCTTCTGCTTTGGCTTCTAAGGCTACAGGTTTCCCGATTGCCAAGGTCGCAGCAAAGTTAGCTGTCGGCTACACCTTGGATGAACTTAAGAACGAAATTACAAAGGGTGCAACACCGGCTTCCTTTGAACCAACGATTGACTACGTTGTTACGAAGATTCCTCGTTTTGCATTTGAAAAGTTCCCGAAAGCAGATAAGCGCTTAACCACCCAGATGAAGTCGGTTGGTGAAGTGATGGCGATCGGTAGAACCTTCCAAGAATCTTTGCAGAAGGCTTTAAGAGGTCTTGAAACCGGTAAAGATGGTTTGAACGAGATTTCTTCAGATCGCACTGAAATCCATCATGAAATTAGTGAACCTGGCCCCGAACGCATTTGGTATCTTGCTGATGCATTCCGTTTAGGTTACAGCGTTAAAGAAGCCTTTATGGCAACCAAGATCGATCCATGGTTCTTGGCTCAGATTAAAGATATCGTTGATACTGAAGCTCGAATTCGTGAAGTTCGTCTTGAAGAGATCGATCACGACGACATGTACTACCTCAAGCGTAAAGGCTTCTCTGACAAGCGTTTAGCTAAGCTTTTACAACGTAGCGAAGAAGAAGTACGTAATCACCGTCATGCGTTAGACGTTCGTCCGGTTTATAAGCGTGTAGATACTTGTGCGGGTGAATTCCCAACCGATACCGCTTATCTCTACTCTACTTACGAAGAAGAAAGAGAAGAAAATCCGTCGAACCGTCGCAAGATTATGGTTTTGGGTGGTGGTCCAAACCGTATTGGTCAGGGTATCGAATTCGACTACTGTTGTGTTCACGCTTCTATGGCTTTGCGTGAAGATGGTTACGAAACGATCATGGTTAACTGTAATCCAGAAACAGTTTCAACCGACTACGATACTTCCGATCGCTTGTACTTTGAACCGGTTACCTTAGAAGATGTTCTGGAAATTATTAATGTTGAAAAACCAGAAGGCGTGATCGTTCAGTACGGTGGTCAGACTCCATTGAAGTTGGCTCGTGCTCTTGAAAAGAGTGGAGTTCCAATCATCGGTACAACACCAGAATCGATTGACATCGCTGAAGACCGTGAACGTTTCCAACAGTTGTTGCATCAATTAGGTTTACATCAACCACCTAACCGTACGGCTCATACCGAAGCAGAAGCCATTATCAAGGCCGAAGAAATTGGCTATCCATTGGTGGTTCGCCCAAGCTACGTTCTGGGTGGTCGAGCTATGGATATCGTCCATGAAAGAAGTGCTTTAGAGCGCTACATGAGAGAAGCGATTAAGGTAACTGCAGATTCTCCAGTGCTCTTAGACCGTTTCTTAAATGATGCGGTTGAAATTGACGTTGATGCCGTGAGCGACGGTGAAGAGGTTCGTATTGGTGGTGTGATGCAACATATCGAACAGGCTGGGGTTCACTCCGGTGACTCTGCTTGCTCAATCCCACCATACTCTTTGGACCCAGCCATTGTTGAAGAGGTAAAACGTCAGACTCGCGTTATGGCTAAGGCTTTAAATGTGGTTGGCTTGATGAATGTTCAGTTTGCGGTTCAACATGCCTTCACAGATCATCCAGAAATCTATGTCTTAGAAGTGAACCCACGTGCTTCTAGAACCGTACCGTTTGTTTCTAAGTCTACGGGGCAACAGTTGGCCAAGATCGCCGCCCGTTGTATGGTTGGCAAGTCTTTGAAAGAACAGGGTTGTCCAGTTGAAGTCGAAGTAGATCACTATTCTGTGAAAGAAGCCGTATTCCCATTTGCTAAGTTCTTAGGCGTTGATCCGGTTCTTGGACCTGAAATGCGCTCTACGGGTGAAGTGATGGGTGTTGGTAAGAACTTCGGACAGGCTCTCTTTAAGAGTCAATTAGGGGCCGATTCTGCGATTCCAAGAAGTGGTCGCGTATTCATTTCCGTAAGAGACGAAGATAAACCTCGCTTACCACTTCTTGCAAAACAGTTTATTGATGCAGGATACGCACTAGTTGCCACGGGCGGTACCGCTAAGGTGATTCGTGAAGCTGGATTTAAGTGCGATGTTGTCAATAAGGTTTCTGAAGGAAGACCTAATATTGTTGACGAATTGAAGAACGGCACGATTCAGATGGTGATTGCGGTAGCTGCGGAAAATACCTCTGAAATCGCAGATGCTTCTGCTATTCGTATTGCAAGTTTGGCTAACCATGTGACTTTCTACACTGCAATGGCTAATGCCTTGGCGGTTATTGAAGGTATTCGCCACATGGATGAAACGGAAGTTTATTCACTTCAGGAATTGCATCCCGTCAATTAATTTGTAAGAAAGCCTCAATTCGCATTAAAAAATGCCGATTGAGGCTTGAGTGGTTTATCATTACGCCATTGATGATTTGCATATAGGGCGACCTTTTTGGGGCGCCCGTTTTTTGTAGGAACAAATAATGCCTATTCCTATTACTGCGCGTGGCGCAAAACTTTTGAAAGAAGAGTTGGTTCGCCTGAAGACTCAGGACAGACCGGCCGTGGTGCAAGCGATTGCAGAGGCTAGAGAAAAAGGGGATCTTTCGGAAAATGCAGAGTACGACGCAGCCCGAGAATCTCAAGCTTTTATCGAAGGACGTATTGCTGAACTAGAAAGTAAGATTTCGCAGTTCCAAATTATTGATCCAACCACTCTAGGTGAAACAGACCGTATCGTCTTTAGTGCTACAGTGACACTAGAAGATATTGAAACCGGTCATCGTAGGCGTTTCCAAATCGTCGGTAACGATGAAAGTGACACTAAATTAGATCGTATTTCTGTAGCAAGCCCTATTGCACGCGCTCTAATTGGTAAGCGTGTTGGCGATTGCGTCGAGGTCAATGCTCCTGGTGGTATTACAGAATACGAAGTGATGGATGTTGAATACATTTAAGATGTATTCAGTCACCGTAATAAAAAAGACCTGTTAAAGGTCTTTTTTATTCCAGGTATATTTACTTACGAGAAAAATCTGGCTTAATTAGAATTTTTTACGTACAAGTCTCTTTCCAAGAGGGGTGCCTTTTTCGCCAACTTCTTTAACTTGTCCTTTTGGAGTTTTTCCCTTTTTAATTTTGGTATTCCAAGGCAAGTTCTTTGCACGTGAATTCTTCTTATCTTGCTGTAATTTTTCTGTTAAACGTTTTCTGGCGTTACGAGCCTTAGCTCCTGTTTTACGAACTTTTTTAGCGGTAGGTGCTTCTGGAGCGCTTTGAGACTCTTCTTCCTCTTTTTCAGGAATTGGACGGTATAAAACAAATAACTTACCAATTAACTGAATCTTCGCGGCGTTGAGAGTCTCAGCAAGTTCTTCATAGATAGCAACGCGTTCTTCACGGTCATCGCTAGGAACTTTGATTTTGATTAATCCGTGAATGTTCAATTCGCGATCAATTTCTTTGCGAACGGCATCAGTTAATCCTGATGCACCGAGTAATACAACAGGATCTAGGTGATGAGCCTGTGCTCGTAGCATAATGCGCATATCGCGCGGAAGTTTAAGTTGTGCCATTATTAATGGTCTCCTAATTAAATTTAATTTGTTTGCATAAGTTTAGCCTATGCCGATATCAGAAAAGAAACTTCGCTCTAATCCTGCATGGATTAAGCGTCATATTAATGATCCTTTTGTTAAGCAATCTGTTAAAGATGGCTATAGAGCTCGTTCAGCCTACAAACTGATTGAACTCGATGATAAAGACAAAATCATTAAGCCAGGAATGAAGGTGGTGGATTTGGGAGCGGCTCCCGGGTCCTGGTCTCAGGTTGTAAAACAAAGATTAACGAATCCAAAGACCGGTGAAGTCGAAGGACGCATCATTGCGATGGATATTCTCGAGATGGAACCGATTGAAGGCGTCAATTTCCTGCAAGGCGATTTTAGAGAGCAAGATGTGGCTGACGCTCTTGAAGAACTCTTAGAAGGAGAAAAGGTTGATGTTGTGTTGTCAGACATGGCCGCTAACCTTTCGGGTGTTGCGGTAGCGGACGCGGCTCGGTGCCTTTTACTTAATGAATTAGCTTTAGATTTTGCAAAAGAAAATTTAAAACCAAACGGTACGTTTGTTTGCAAAGTGTTCCAGGGAAGTGGCTTTTCTCAGTACGTTGAAGTATGCAAAAAAACGTTTAGAAAAGTAGTGGTTCGTAAACCAGAGGCTTCTCGCACCACGTCGGCTGAAGTGTATTTACTTTGCCGAATTCTAAAGTAACCTATAAATCGCAAATTTGAGGTTAAGGACGGTTGATGGTGCCGTCCTTATAATATCAACCGATTCATACCAAACAGAAAATCATTTCCTATGACTGCAGATTTTGTTCATCTTCGAATGCATTCTCAATTTTCTTTAGTTGATGGTCTAATCAATTTGAAGAAAGTAGGACACAAAGCCGTCGCTGCGGGGATGAAGGCACTCGCATCAACGGATTTATCCGTGATGTTTGGATCTGTGATTTTCTATAAATCGGTACGAGAGTTTGGTATTAAACCCATTTTGGGCTGTGATGTTTGGATCGAGAATCCAGAAAATCGTGAAGATCCTCATCGACTTTTACTGCTTTGTAAAAATGAAGATGGTTACCATGCACTGTGTGAGTTTTTAACGCAAGCATGGTTAAAAAATCAGTGGAAGGGACGTGCTGAAATCAATCCGGATCTTTTAACCGTAGAAAGTTGCTCAGGATTGATTGCCTTGTCTGGTTTTGAAGGCGGAGCTGTAGGTAAATATTTAAGAAATCAAAACTACGCATCTGCTAAACGAGAAGCAGAACGTCTTGCAAAAATATTCCCAGATTCGTTTTATATCGAACTGCAAAGAGCGGGAAGATCCTCAGATAACTCTTTAGTCGAAGAAAGTCTTAAATTAGCGATCGATACCAAGTTACCGGTAGTCGCAACGCATCCGATTCAGTTTTACGAAAAAGAAGATTTTGATGCTCATGAAGCTCGGGTTTGTATTGCAAGAAGTTGGACTTTAGCGAATCGCAATCGACCGCGAGATTTTACAAAAGAGCAGTATTTCAAAAGTGCTGAAGAAATGCGAAGTTTGTTTGCTGATATTCCTTCTGCGTGCGAAAACACTTTAGAAATTGCAAAGCGCTGTAACTTAGAGCTTAAACTTGGTGACGCAAAGCTTCCTTTATTCCCAACGCCCGAAGGACTTTCACTTGACGACTACATGGCTAAGCTTTCAAGAGAAGGCTTAGATCGTAGACTTGAAAAGCTATATCCAGATGAAGCCAAGCGCGCTGAGGTTTTTCCAAAGTATAAAGAGCGCTTAGAAATGGAAATTTCAACTATCACAAAGATGAAATTTCCAGGTTACTTCCTTATCGTTCAAGACTTTATCAATTGGGGTAAAAATAATGGTTGCCCGGTAGGGCCAGGTCGTGGTTCTGGAGCCGGCTCTCTCGTTGCCTATTCTTTGGGGATTACAGACTTGGATCCTCTAGAGTATGACCTACTTTTCGAAAGATTCTTGAATCCAGAACGTGTATCCATGCCTGACTTTGACGTGGACTTCTGTCAGAACAATCGTGATCGAGTGATTCAGTACGTGAAGGATTCGTATGGCGATCAGGCGGTAAGTCAGATTGCGACATTCGGAACGATGGCGGCTAAGGGGGTTCTTAGAGACTGTGGACGAATTCTTGATGTTCCGTTCCAAGAAGTCGATCGTTTGGCTAAATTGGTTCCAGCAATTCCAGGAAAGAATCCGACGCTTCTGGAAGTGTTCGATTCAGAATCTGATTTTCGACAATTAGTTAAGGAAGATCCGACGGCTAAAAGAATTTTTAACCTAGCATTGAAGCTAGAAGGCGTGGTTAAAAGTATTGGTATGCATGCCGGAGGTGTGTTGATTGCACCGGGAAAGTTAACTGACTTTTGTCCGTTGTATAGTGCCGACATGAAGCCCGAAAACGTCGTTAGCATGTATGACAAAAAAGACGTTGAAGCGGTAGGCCTGGTTAAGTTCGACTTCTTAGGTTTAACAACACTGACAATCGTAGAACGAGCTCTGGAATATATTGAAGCCAATACTGGATCTAAGCCCGATATTGCACATGTTCCTTTAGATGACGATAAAGCCTATGAGATTTTTAAGCAGGGTGATACGGTTGCTGTATTCCAGTTTGAATCTCCTGGAATGCAAGATCTTTTGGTTAAGGCTCAGGCCTCTGAACTCAAAGACCTTATCGCTTTAAATGCTCTATATCGTCCGGGTCCTATGGATCTTATTCCAGATTACCTAGATATTAAAAAGGGAGAAAAACAGGCGGAATACGCAGACCCTCGTATTGAACCTGTTCTTTCTGAAACCTATGGCATCATGGTTTATCAGGAACAGGTGATGCGTGTGGCGCAGGTCATCGGAGGTTATTCACTCGGTGGCGCTGATATTTTGCGTCGCGCTATGGGTAAAAAAGACGTTAAAGAAATGGACCGTCAGCGTGCCATCTTTATTGAGGGGGCGGCGAAGAATGATGTTTCTAAGGAAACCGCTGAGCACTTGTTTGACTTGATGCAAAAGTTTGCGGGATACGGCTTTAATAAGTCGCACGCGGCGGCGTACTCATTTGTAGCCTATCAAACTGCCTGGCTCAAAGCCCACTATCCAGCTGAATTTTTAGCCTCCAACCTTTGCGAAGCGATGAATGATAGTGAAAAAACCTGGGCTCTGATTCAGGACGCAAGACAACACGGAATTACGGTTCTAGGACCTGATGTGAACCAAAGTGAGTTTTACTTCACAGCTCCTGATAGTAAAACGATTCGATATGGTTTAGGTGCGATTAAAGGAGTAGGTCAGGGACCTGGTGAAGAAACAGCAAAAGAGCGCAAGAAAAATGGTCCGTTTAAAGATATTTATGACTTAACTCGTCGAGTAGGTCCTCACGTTTTAAATCGTCGAGTTTTGGAAGCTTTTGTACAAGCTGGTGCTTTTGATTCGATTGACCCAAATCGTAATATGTGGATGGCCAATACAAATCAGGCGATAACCGTGGCGCAGGAGGCTGCGAAGAACGCCATGCAGGTTAGTCTTTTTGGTGATGAACAAGATGCCCCCGATGAAATCTGGATTGAAGCGGTACCTTGGTCTCCAAGTACTCGCTTGTTGAAAGAAAAAGAAGCGTTAGGCATTATGTTTTCTGGTCACCTTTTTGATGAATATCGTCAAGAAGTGCGAGAAAAACTCAATATTGCACCGTTGTCTGCGATTGAACCGACGCAGTTTGGTGAAACCATTCGAATTGCGGGTATTTTGGATGACTTCAGAATTCAAACGACTAAGACCCAACGACGCATGGGAATTATGGCGTTAAGCGATGGAGAATCTTCGATTGAAATTGCCCTTTTTGATGACAATTTAGAGAAATTTAGAACGCAACTAAAAATCGATGAGTTAACTTTCGTTGATATTTCGGTTTACAAGATTAAAGATAGTAATAATCGCCGAATTAATGTAGCTTCAGTTAGTAATTTGGCCTCGGTGCGATCGGCTCATCAGTGTAAGGTTGAAGTATGTGTGCGCCCAGATGCTAATCCTTATGAGGTTCAAGATGCAATTATCGGGGTACAGAGTCCAAAACGAGATTTGGATATTCCGGTAGAAATTCGTTTTGATCTTCCTGGTATGAGTGCAAGTATGCCACTAGGTGTTAACTACTCAATACCAGCAAGTGCAGAAGCGATTGATATGGTAGGATCAATTGCAGCTATTCGCCAAGTCAATATAATCTACCCTTGCGATCGTGATATCCCGAATTAAGCTTTTTCGATTGATGGATGTATCACAATTAGTAAACAATGGAAAAAATACGTTGGTCCTTGTAACAAGAGTTCATACTTGATGGTATTGTTTTAAAACAAGTGACCGGGCGTATATTGATCCGGATAATGGTTGTAAAGAAGTGGGCTAAAGAGCCTTAATGTAACGGAGTATAAATTTGAATAACAATAACAATCTGTTTGCAAAGATTGCTGTTTGGGTGGTTATTGCCTTAGTGCTGTTCACCGTTTTTAAGCAGTTTGATAGCTCAAAGCGGGTTGGCGCAGCAGACCAAACGACGAGCTATACCCAGTTCATGGACGCGGCTAAAGATGGAAAGATCAAGCGCGTTGATGTGCAAGGTCGTACATTAACCATTACGCCAACCGATGGACCGACTTACAAGATAACAGCACCTGGTGATCTTTGGATGGTTGAAGATTTACGTAAGGCTGGTGTTCAGGTTTACGGTCAACCCGATGAGGAACAAAGTTTCTTAGCAACTCTTTTCATTTCTTGGTTCCCCATGTTGCTTCTAATCGGTGTATGGATTTTTTTCATGCGTCAAATGCAAGGGGGCGGAAAGGGTGGTGCCTTTAGTTTCGGAAAATCAAAAGCCCGTATGTTAGATAGTTCTAACAACAATATTACTTTTGCTGATGTAGCCGGTTGCGATGAAGCTAAAGAAGAAGTTTCTGAATTAGTCGATTTCTTACGTGATCCAAGCAAGTATCAAAGACTTGGTGGTCGTATCCCACGTGGTGTTTTATTGGTTGGTTCTCCAGGTACTGGTAAAACTTTGTTGGCTAAGGCCATTGCCGGTGAAGCAAAAGTTCCATTCTTTACGATCTCCGGCTCTGATTTCGTTGAAATGTTTGTGGGCGTGGGCGCAGCTCGTGTTCGTGACATGTTTGAAAATGCTAAGAAGAATTCGCCTTGCATTATCTTTATTGACGAAATTGATGCAGTGGGTCGTCAACGTGGTGCTGGTTTAGGTGGCGGTAACGATGAGCGCGAACAGACGCTGAACCAGATGCTGGTCGAAATGGATGGTTTTGATACGTCTTCCGGTGTGATTGTGATCGCTGCGACAAACCGTCCAGATGTATTAGATCCTGCATTGTTACGTCCAGGTCGTTTTGACCGTCAAGTGGTTGTTCCACTACCCGATATTCGTGGACGTGAACAGATTCTTAAAGTTCATATTCGTAAGATTCCTGTTGGAGCGGATGTGGATGAGGAAGTTTTGGCCCGTGGTACTCCTGGATTCTCTGGGGCTGACTTAGCAAACTTGGTTAACGAAGCGGCGCTGTTTGCGGCTCGTCGTGACGGTCGTGTTGTTGCTATGGAAGACTTTGAAAAAGCTAAAGACAAGATCATGATGGGACCAGAACGTCGCGCCATGGTTATGAATGACGAAGAGAAAAAGAACACCGCTTACCACGAAAGTGGACATGCTTTAGTAGCTCGTTTAATGCCTAAGAGTGATCCGGTTCATAAAGTCACGATTATTCCTCGTGGTCGTGCTTTAGGTTTAACCATGCAGTTGCCAGAAGAAGATCATTATTCTTACGACAAACAGTATCTGTTGACCCGTATTTCGATCCTCTTCGGTGGCCGTATCGCTGAAGAAGTCTTTATGAACCAGATGACAACGGGGGCATCCAATGACTTTGAGCGCGCAACTCAGATGGCTCGTGATATGGTAATGCGCTACGGTATGAGTGAAAATTTAGGTCCAATGGTCTACGCAGAAAACGAAAATGAAGTTTTCTTGGGTCGCTCTGTTACACAAACCAAGCATATCTCTGAACAGACCATGCAAAAGGTCGATGCTGAAGTTCGCAGAATTATCGACGAACAATACGCAATTGCTCGTAAATTAATCGAGGATAATAAGGACAAAATGCATAAAATGGCAGAAGCCTTGTTGGAATGGGAGACCATCGATCACGAGCAAATCGACGATATTATGGAGGGAAAGGAACCTCGTCCTCCGAAGCAAGTCGGTAATGTTAAGAGAAAGGTGTCTGAACCACCTGCAGAGGATTCTTTGAAAGTGGAAGAAGAAACTTCCCATCAAGCTGATGCAGGAACTCAAACACGGTCGACTGAACAGCAGGATGATCAAAAACAATAAAAATATTTATTTTTAACTGATAAAAGGGGTTGCAATGCAACCCCTTAAGTATCTAATCAGGGAATTTAGTAATGGAACAAGATACGGTTTTGTCGAATCTCTATGACGGAGAAGATGATGACGAGCAGGTAAAAATTCCTGAGATTCATGGAACGAAAAATTACATGACTCCTGCATGCTATCACCGTATGTTAGAAGAACGATCCAATCTGGTAAAAGTAGAAAGACCTGAGATTGTGCAGGTTGTGCAGTGGGCGGCTTCCAACGGAGATCGTAGCGAAAATGGTGACTACTTATATGGTAAAAAACGTTTGCGTGAAATTGATAGAAGAATTCGTTTTCTAAATAAACGGTTAGAAAATGCCGAAGTTGTTGATCCCGAGACTCGTCCTAAAACCGATCAAATCTTTTTCGGTGCAACCGTTGTTTATTCGGATGAATCGGGTCAGGAACATACCATCCGTATTGTGGGCATTGACGAGGCCGATGCTTCGGTTGGGGATGTTTCTTGGATTTCGCCGATTGCTCGGGTGTTGCTGAAGAAATTCGAAGGCGATACAGTGCAGTTACCAACTCCCAAGGGAATAAAAACGCTAGATATTCTTGAGGTTTCTTATGTAGGCTATCCGCCTGGAGCGCCTCACCAACTTGGATAATGAGGAATATATATTGGGGCTTAACCTGATGAATTAAAAGGATTGTTATAATTGAGCCCCCAAAAACATCTTGAAGATTTTCTTTAAGATGTTTTTTTGATGATTTTCAATAACTTTTTATGGCCGGTAAAGCCAAATGACAGAACAATATTTATCTGATTTTGACTTTGATCTTCCAGAGGAGTTGATTGCTCAATTTCCACTCGAAGATCGAACCTCATCTCGCCTGTTACACGTTAACGGATTAGAACTTGAAGATTTACATTTCCGTGATCTTCCAAGTTTGCTTCGTCCCGATGATCTTTTGGTATTCAATAACACTAAAGTGATCAAAGCTCGTTTAAACGGTAGAAAAGAAAGTGGTGGTGTGATTGAAGCGATGCTAGAGCGCATTACGGGTGTTCATACCGCAATTTCTATGTTGCGTGCGAGTAAATCTCCAAAACCGGGAACGCGACTGCTATTTGATCACCCAACAGAAGAGAAAAAAGCTTGGGCAACAGTTGGTGGTCGTCAAGGTGAATTTTATGAATTAACCTTTGATGAGCCAGTTCTTGATGTACTCGATGACTTTGGCAAAGTTCCATTGCCTCCGTACATTACACATATTGCCTCTAAGTCAGACGAAAAGCGCTATCAGACGGTATATGCGAAGGATCCAGGAGCAGTCGCTGCGCCCACGGCAGGTTTGCACTTTACAGATGCCTTGTTAAAAGAAATTCGTGATAAAGGTTGTGAGGAGGTTTTTGTTACTTTACACGTGGGTGCTGGAACCTTCCAGCCTGTTCGTGTTGAAAAGCTTTCTGAACACCAGATGCATTCCGAGTGGTATAGCATCGACTCAGAAGTAGCCGACAAGATTAATTCGGCTAAAAAAGCGGGGCGTCGTGTAATTTGTGTTGGAACGACTAGTCTGCGTGCGGTTGAAAGTGCTTCAGTTGAAACGGGCATGATTCAAAGCGGACAGAGAGAAACTCGTTTATTCATCACACCAGGATATCGCTTCAATGTGTGTGATGCGATGGTGACCAACTTCCATCTTCCTAAATCCACCCTGCTTATGTTGATCAGTGCATTGTGTGGTCGGGAAGAAATTAAACATGCATATGAACATGCTATCCAGGAAAAATATCGCTTTTTCAGTTATGGAGATGCTTGTTTTTTGGAGCGTAAATGAGCTTAACTTTTAAAGTACTTAAAACAGAAGGAAAAGCACGTCGTGGCGAACTTCATTTAAATCACGGCGTTGTACAAACCCCTATCTTTATGCCAGTTGGTACTTACGGTACCGTTAAGGCAATGTCTCCATTAGAACTTCTTGAAATTGAGACACAAATTTTATTAGGTAATACCTTCCACTTATGGTTGCGCCCTGGTCTTGATGTGATCAGTAAACATGGTGGTTTACATCAGTTTATGGGGTGGGATAAGCCTATTTTGACTGATTCGGGAGGTTTCCAGGTTTTTTCTTTAGGTAAATTGCGAAAAATTACAGAAGAGGGTGTTCGCTTTGCGTCTCCAATCAATGGAGAACGTCTGTTTTTGACTCCAGAAATTTCAATGCAAATTCAGAAAGTACTCAATTCCGATATCGTGATGATTTTCGATGAGTGTACTCCGTATGAAATTAATGGACGACCTGCAACGGAGGCTGAGGCGGCAAATTCAATGCGACTGTCTTATCGTTGGGCAAAGCGTTCTCGCGAAGAATTCAACCGATTAGAAAATCCCAATGCGCTCTTTGGCATTATTCAAGGCGGTATGTTTGAAAACTTAAGAGAAGAGTCCCTTGAAGGTCTTAAGAATATCGGTTTTGACGGTTATGCAGTTGGAGGTCTTTCGGTTGGTGAACCTAAAGAAGATATGCTTCGCATTATGGACTTCTTATCAGACAAGTTACCTGCAGATAAACCTCATTATTTGATGGGGGTTGGTACACCTGAAGATTTGGTTGAAGGAGTGAGCCGTGGTATCGATATGTTTGATTGTGTTATGCCAACTCGTAATGCTCGTAATGGTTGGTTGTTTACTCGTTATGGAGATGTGAAGCTTCGTAACGCAAAGCATAAAGATGATTTAAGACCATTAGATCCAACCTGTAATTGCTACTGTTGTCGTAATTTCTCTCGCTCCTATTTACATCATTTGCAAAAGGTAAACGAAATTTTGGGAGCAAGACTCAACACGATTCATAATTTACATTACTACTTGAATCTTATGAAAGAAATTCGTCAAGCACTCGATGAGGGCTGTTTTGAAGTGTGGAAGCGAAAATTTTACGAAGATCGTGCCAGAGGAATTGATTAAATAAAGAAATATTGCAAATCACACATTCTGTAATTTGTAGAAGTTCTTTATAATCACAGCGTTGATGGTGAGGGATCACGTCTGGCTTGGTCCCTTTTCAAATATTTTGGAGAAAAAAATTGTTTTTTATTTCTGATGCCTACGCACAGGCTGCAGCTGCTCCTGCTCAAGGAGGAATGGAAAGCATGATGTCTTCTTTTGGCGTTATGGCTTTGATCTTTGTTATTTTCTGGTTCTTGTTGATTCGTCCTCAACAGAAACGCCAGAAAGAACATCGCAAGATGATTGAAGCTTTGAGCGTTGGCGATGAAGTGATCACCGTTGGTGGCCTTATCGGCAGAATTACTGACGCTGACGAAATGTATGTCACATTGCAAATTTCTGCTGTAGAAGATAAAGCTGTGACCATCACGTTCCAACGTATGGCTGTTCAGGCAGTTTTACCAAAGGGAACTGTTAAGTTCTAATAATTCCTTTTGCAACCGTGGCGACCTTTTATATTCTAAGGGGTCGCCCGTTGTCCTTTTAAGTTCTCAGTTGAGTTTGAATACTCGCAGGGATGTCCCATGAATCGCTATCCATTGTGGAAATATATCCTGATCCTCGTAGTTCTCGTGATCGGTGCTATCTATACCTTACCGAACTTCTATGGAGAATCACCTGCTGTTCAGGTTAGCCCAGGTAAAGCTACAGCAAAAGTGACTGAACAAACACTTGAAGTTGTAGAAAAAGTGCTTGAGGATGCAGACATCAAACCGAATGGTGTCTTCTTTGAACAAAATCCTCAGCAGAATTCTATTCGTGTCCGTTTTGCTCCTACAGAAGGTGAATTACAGCTTCGCTCTAGAGATTTGATTGAAAAAACATTAAATCCAGATCCGACTGATCCTTCTTACATTGTTGCATTAAATCTTGTTCCCAATACGCCTAAATGGCTACTCGATATTAATGCATTACCAATGTATTTAGGTTTGGACCTTCGTGGTGGTGTGCATTTCCTTTTAGCTGTCGATATGAAGGCGGCTATTACAAAGCGTCTTGAAGCTTCTGTTGGTGATATTCGTACCTTCTTAAGAGATAAACGAGTTCGTCATGCGGGTATCAACCGAATTGGCGATAAAGTTGAGATCCAATTTAGAAGTGCTAATGAAGCTGCTAGAGCTTTCGATGCATTGAGAAATCATCAGGTTGATCTTCAGTTCGAAGAATCTGAACGTGATGGTCGTTACGTCATCACTGGTGTAATGACTCAAAAATCAATGCAGGACGTTCAAGACTATGCTTTAAAGCAAAATATTGCCACTTTGCATAACCGAATTAATGAACTCGGTGTTGCTGAACCTGTAATTGCTCAACAAGGTGCGGACCGTATCGTGGTTCAGTTACCTGGTGTTCAAGATACCGCTAAAGCCAAGGATATTCTTGGTCGAACCGCAACGCTTGAGGTTCGTATGGTTGATGATAGTGCAGAAGCCTTGTCTCAACTATCTCAAGGTATCGTTCCTTTCGGTACAGAACGCTATAAAGACCGTGAAGGTCGTGACATTTTAGTAAAGCGTCAAGTCGTTTTAACGGGCGATAATTTAAATGATGCTCAACCAGGCTTTGATAGTCAGACTCAGGAACCAACTGTTAATTTGACTCTTGATGCTAAGGGTGCTCGTATCTTCAAAGATGTTACTCGTGAAAATGTCGGCAAACGAATGGCCATCATTTTGTTCGAAAAGGGTAAGGGTGAAGTCGTCACGGCTCCTGTAATTCGTCAAGAGATTGGAGGTGGACGCGTTCAGATTTCGGGTCGTATGACTGCGGTTGAAGCAACTGATACTGCGTTGCTCCTAAGAGCAGGTTCACTCGCCGCTCCGATGGAAATTATCGAAGAACGCTTAGTTGGCCCAAGTTTGGGGGCCGAGAACATTAAGGCTGGTTTCCAATCAACATTGTGGGGTTTCCTCTGTGTGGCTCTCTTTATGATTGTTTACTACCAGCTTTTTGGCGTGTTCTCCGCAATCGCATTGACTTGTAATATTTTCCTTCTCGTTGCAATTCTTTCGATGCTTCAGGCTACGTTGACGTTGCCGGGTATCGCTGCTATGGCGCTTACCTTGGGTATGGCGGTTGACGCAAACGTGCTGATTAACGAACGTATTCGTGAAGAACTTCGTGCTGGAAGAACACCTCAACAGGCGATTAACGAAGGTTACGATATGGCGTTTGGCACAATTTTAGACTCCAACATCACATCGTTAATTGCAGGTATCGCTTTGTTGATTTTTGGTTCTGGTCCAGTTCGAGGCTTTGCTGTAGTGCACTGCTTGGGTATTTTGACCTCTATTTTCACTGCAGTTATGGTATCTCGTGCGATTGTGAATCTGTATTACGGTCGTAAGAAGAAATTATCCAAACTCTCCATTGGTACGGTTTGGGTACCACCTAAGGGTGTTAAATCAGATTTGGGTAAAGGAGAGTAGTCATGGAGTTATTTCGTATTCATCGAACGATTCCGTTTATGAAATATTCGAAAATCTTAAATGCTATTTCGTTTATTTCATTCTTTATCGCCGTCGGTTTTCTTGCGATTCGAGGTCTTGCGTTTTCCGTTGAATTTACGGGTGGATTAGTTATGGAGGTTAATTACCCGGACGCAGCCCCCGTACAACAAATCCGAGTGGATTTAGAAAAAGCAACGGGCGGTGAAGTTCAGGTTGTTAACTTTGGTACAGCACGAGACGTACAGATTCGTTTGCCTCTTAAAGGAGAAAAAACTTCTGCAGAGATGTCTTCAGAAGTGATGGACGTTATCCATAAGAGTGAACCAAAGGCCGAATTGCGTCGTACTGAGTTTGTAGGACCTCAAGTCGGTCAGGAATTGGCAACAGACGGTGCGACCGCTTTGGCCTTAGTGATTGCCGGTATCATGATTTACTTGGCCTTCCGTTTTGAATGGAAGTTTGCTGTCGCGGCGATTATCGCTAACATGCATGACGTAATCCTGGTTGTGGGTATTTTCTCTATGTTCCAATGGGAATTCTCGCTTCCAGTCTTAGCGGCGGTGCTGGCGGTTCTTGGTTACTCAGTTAACGAATCTGTGATTATTTTTGACCGTTGTCGTGAATGCTTCAGAAAGATGAGAAAAGGCACACCGGTGGAAATTGTCAACGCGGCGATTACGCAGACGATTTCTCGAACTGTCATTACGCACTCATCAACCTTGATGGTGACCTTGACGATGTTCTTCTTCGGTGGACCGGCTCTACATTACTTTGCTCTGGCACTAACCATTGGTATTCTTTTAGGCGTTTATTCGTCTGTTTTCGTTGCCGCGGCAATTGCGCTTTATCTCGGTGTTAAACGAGAAGATTTAGTCAAGAAAGTTCGCAAAGACGAAGTCGAACAAATGGTTCCGTAAGGGTTCTAGAGTATGATAATAGGAGGGAGGTGAGACTTCCTCCTATTTTTTTAGATATCTTTTTACGATTTTGGAGTTCTACGTGAAAGAGCTTGCTTATTATGATGGTCAATATGGAGATCCATCAGAAGTTTTCATTCCATTTAATGACCGTTCTCATTTTTTTGGGGATGGTGTTTACGATGCCACAATTGCAGGTAATCACGTTGTTTACTTACTCGAAGAGCATTTAGATCGCTTCTATAGTAGTGCGAATGAACTCAAAATCAATATCCCGATGCCTAAGGATCAATTAGCTGATTTGATTCGTACTTTAACAGCTAAAGTTGAAGGCAAAACGCATTTTGTTTATTGGCAAGTGACCCGTGGTGTTGCTTCTAGAAACCATGCCTTTGATCCTGCTATGCCAGGTAAATTGTGGATTTATGTTCGACCACAAAGCGATATCGAACATTCATTACCCGAACCCGTATCCGCTATTACCAAGCCAGATACCCGTTTTGAACATTGCAATATTAAGACCATTAACTTGTTGCCTTCCGTGATGGCTTATCAAGATGCTAAGGAAGCGGGTGTGTTCGAAACGATTTTGCATCGTGGTGATATCGTTACCGAATGCGCTCATAGCAATGTAAGTATTTTGAAAGATGGCGTGTTTTATTCTCATCCTAATGATCAATTCATCCTTCGAGGCATTGGAAAAACACACTTGATTCAAGCTTGCTATCGTTGTGGTGTTCCGGTTATTGAAAGACCGTTTACTCTAGAAGAGTTGTTTAATGCGGATGAAATCATTATCACGGCATCTTCTACTTTCTGTCAGAGCGTATCCTTGATTGATGGGGTTACTGTAGGCGGAAAGGATCCAAAGACTTTAAATGTGATTGGTTCAGAGGCTTTACAGGAATACTTAAAAACGATTGGTGACGTATAGAACCTTTCCATACAAAAGGCTGGCAATGCCAGCCTTTTGTGCTAAGAACGTAGAAATTATTAATCTACATTAAAGCAGTTTTTGCGCGCAGCGATCAACGCCTCGGTTCGATTCCGAGCATTAAAGGCTCGATAAATCGCTGTCACATGTGTCTTAATAGTTCCTTCTGAAAGATTCATCGTACGGCAAATTTCTTTAATAGAATCGCCCTGACTTAACAGTTTCAAAACCTGACATTGACGATTCGTCAGATGCACACTGGCTTTAGGATTATGTACGGGAACTTGGGGGGCCATACCTTCACTTTGCGCTTGAGAAAGAATCTTAGCTGGTATATATACGCCCCCCTCTAAGACTAGTGAAATGGCATCTTTTAGGAGGTGTGCATCAAGTGTTTTGGGGACATAACCCGCGGCACCTGCAGATAGGGCCTTAAGAATTTTTTCTGGTTCTACACTACCTGACAACACCAAAATCTTTAGGGCAGGATAGTCTTGTAATAACTCAACTAAGAGTTCCGTACCCTGACAATCGGGTAGTCCCAAATCCAATATCATTAGATCGGCAGAGTCTCCGTGTTCAGCTACGAGTCGGCGTGCTTCCTTGGCATCAGCACCAATTTGAACTTGAACATCTGGATACATGCTCTTTAATAGAGCAGACATCGCTGTGGTAATAAGAGAATGATCGTCTACTAGAAGTATCGTTTGTGGAGAATTCATAAAAAAATACCCTATTAACCTCCCCAAAGATTATAGCTATCAAAACTGTGTTTTTTACAAATTTGGTACGAATGTTCAACAAATTCGAGGAAGTTGTTCACCACTTAGCCAATCAATCATGCGACTTCCGCCAAAAGCTGTTTTCATTTCGACAAAATGATTCTCATCTTCAACGCAGTGACCAATGATTTCAGCGTGACTACCTAAGGGATGTGCCTTCATAATCTCTAATAGACGTGGAGCATCCTCTTTGCCACAAATGGCAATTAATTTGCCTTCGTTGGCAACATAAAGAGGATCTAAACCTAAAAATTCACAGGCAGACTCCACTGCTTCTGAAATGGGGATTTTTTCTTCAAAAATTCGCATACCAACACCCGATTGGGAAGCAAGTTCATTGAGCGTCGTTCCTAAACCACCTCGGGTTGGATCTCTCATGCATCGCAAGGTTGGGATGGATCTTACAAGGGCATCCGTTAAAGAATTGAGACTAGCAGAATCACTTTTTACCGTAGTATCAAATTCTAAGTTTTGACGCTTGCTCATAACCGCAACGCCGTGTTCTCCGATGTAACCAGATAGGATAATAGCGTCTCCGGGTTTACAGAATTTACCGGATAAATGAATGCCCTTAGGTACGATACCGACTCCTGTAGTGTTAATAAAGACTCCATCCGCTTTTCCTTTTTCAACAACTTTGGTGTCACCGGTGACAATGGTGACGTTGGCTTGCTGAGCGGCACGGGCCATGCTGGCGACAATTTTTTCAAGCTCTGATAGCGGGAAACCTTCTTCAAGAATAAATCCTGCAGACAAATAAAGAGGTGTGGCTCCACAGACCGCTACATCATTGACCGTTCCATGGACTGCAAGAGCACCGATATCGCCACCTGGGAAAAATAGGGGACTTACAACGTGGGAATCCGTTGCTATGACAATTCGTTCTGATGGACTAGGAACTAGGGCACCGTCATCGCCTTGACCTAGGTAGTCATTGTGAAAATACTTAGCAAAAAGTGTTTCGATGAGTTGAGCACTGGCCCTACCACCAGCACCGTGCGTCATTTCAACTCGCCCGTGTTTAAAATCAATGGGTCTTTGATAGTGTTTTGACATAGTTATTTCCCATTTTTTTGATGTCGGCCGTAGGTAAAGTACGCAGCACATGCTCCTTCGCTTGAAACCATACAGCTTCCGATCGGATGATCTGGTGTACAGACCGTAGCAAATGCTTTACATTGACTCGGGTGTTTTTCTCCTCGAAGAATGGCACCACATTCGCAAGCCTTGTTGTCAGCGACTTTACGGTAGATCAAATTAAAGCGTTCTTCTGCATCCAGATGGCGATATTCTTCAGATAGCTTGAGAGCAGAATGAGGTACTGATCCTAAGCCTCGCCATTCAAAAGCATCTCGTAATGAAAAAACTTCTCGACAAAGTTGGATTGCTTTAGTATTTCCTTCTGGTTTTACTGCTCGGATAAATTCATTTTCAACTTCTGCTTTTTCGACATTAATTTGACGAATGAGCATCAAAATCGCTTGCAACATATCAAGAGGTTCAAATCCAGCAATCACTACCGGTTTTTGATAATTTGTTGCAAATTCTTCATAAGGAGCCGAGCCAATAATAGTTGAAACATGAGCCGGTCCCACAAAACCATCAATCAACACTCCGTTTGGCGTATCGAGAATGTGGCGCATTGCAGAAGGGGTTAGCACATGATTACAAAAAATCGAGAAATTTTTGATGTCTTCTAACTTGGCAGTCTTTGCGATTACAGCGGTTGCAGGAGCTGTCGTTTCGAACCCGATTGCAAAAAAAACAACTTCTTGATCGGGGTTGTCTTTTGCAATTTGCAGAGCATCCGTAGCCGAATAAATCATTCGGATATCTGCTCCTAAAGAGCGAGCCTTCATTAAAGAAAGGTTGTTTGAAGCAGGTACCCGTAAGGTGTCCGCATAGGTACAGAGTATGACCTTTTTATCTAAAGCTAATTCAATCGCAGAATCAATTCTCCCAATTGGCATCACACATACCGGGCATCCTGGACCATGAATCATATCAACATTTTTAGGCAAAATTTCTTCTAAACCATATCGACTAATTACGTGTGTGTGACCACCACAAAACTCCATTAGACGATAGTGACGATCGGGTTTAACTTCTGAAGCAATGGTTTGTGCAATTGCTTGTGCGAGCTTTGCATCTCGATATTCTGTGATGTACTTCACTAAATCACCTTTTTACTTTCAGAAAATAATTCTAATGTTCGAGTTGCTTCTTCTGGATCAATCTTTTGAAGAGCATACCCTACATGCAAAATAACGAAATCGCCCACAGTAACATTGTCCACCAGAGCAAGAGAAATTTCTTTTTTCGTTCCCGAGATTTCGACAAGTGCTTTATCCTCGGGAAGGATCTCTATGACTTTGACTGGAATGGCTAAACACATGGATGGCCTCCTTCACAATGTTTTTTCATCAGAACCACGTAGGCTTGTCCTAAAGATAAACCGCCATCATTTGCTGGAATATTTTTTGCTTCAAAAAACTCAATACGATTGGCGTCAAATCGATGTCTTAGTTGTTTCATTAGTAAGGTATTAAGACAACAACCACCTGAAGCACACACCTTTCTGATGTTGTATTTTTCAGCTAAAGCAATAACCTTATCTGCAAAGGCTTCAGCAACGGTGGTGTGGAAGTCAGAAGCAGCCTGTACAGTATCCTTTCGCTTCATTAGAGAAAGGAGTAGGGGTGAAAAATCTAATGAGTCCCCGTTACAAATGACTAAGTCTCTTAAATATGTCCCGCTTTGCTGTCGAGCAACGGCTTCAAGTTTCATCGCACTTTCGCATTCATAAGTCGAGATATCAGCAATACCAAGAAGCGAAGATGCGGTATCAAACAATCGTCCTAAACTGGTGGTTAGTGGCAGGTTCGGATTTTTTAGAAGAAAT
>JAFTYR010000044.1 GCA_017461315.1 Burkholderiaceae bacterium
AAGTCAAAAAGCCGTGCTCACTCTTATCGGTTTGTCTTTCTAGTTTTTAAAGATCATTTCCACACCAACCATCCGCTCTCTTCGTTTCGAAGCGCGGTTTCGTCAGCGCAGAATTCGAATATTACACACCTATTTTTTAGATGTCAAACGCAAGACTGCGAAAACACCCCTATCTCCAGGGAAATTCGGGCAATTAAAACCCCTAAATCGCAATTAAATACATGTAACTTCAAGAGGTTAAATTGATTTGTTGGTTAAATGTAATTAAATGTAAATTCATAATGTTTTTTGTGTGCGAACCGCTAACCCTCTTAGCACTAAATTATGTCTTACATCTACTTTTTCAAATTCCTTTGAAATATACGGTTCCACCATCGAAGCAGCTCCTCCAGCTAAAAGAATTCTGGGAGAAAGACCTTGTTTCAACATAATTTTTAAAGCTCTTTCTACCAAACCTAACTGTGAATCGATAATTCCGGTAGTAATTGCATCAATAGTATTAGTTGGAAAATCGAGATAATTACCAAACGCACTAGGTAAATGAGCTGTTCCCCTAGCCAACCCTTCTCTCATCATTGCTGGGCCTGGAGCAATCCTTCCACCTAAGAATTGGTAGTTATATTCTTTTTCTGAAGGAACTATGGCATCAACCGTTGATGCTGTACCCATATGAACGACAAGTAGTACTTCGTTTGGATGTAAAGAAATAGCTCCAATAGCAGCATTCCACCTATCCGCCCCAAGTAGATGAGGGTAATCATATTTATTTTCTAAAATAAACTCTCCCTCATACTTATTCTCAGATTGAAGCCAGTGACAATCGATACTTAATTTTTTTAACTCTTGTTTTATTCCATGAACAATCCACTCGGATGCAACCGTACTACCATAAGCTATTGTGTACTTTTCTTTTTCCCATTGTTCTACAACGTTTTTACTTATAAGCCCAGATGAGTTATGGACAAATGTAAATGGGGTATCAATACTTTGAGGAGTTGACCACTTTAATGCGGTATTTCCCAGGTCTAACAGAAGAGTATTCATAAAATTATGATTCAGCAATAATCTGTAAAAACATTATTTGTTTTATAAGCCTGATTCTAAATCTATCAATGTTGATCTTGAGATAGTAAATGATTAAAAAGAAATTAAATATTTTTTTTCATAGTGAGTTCGGACTTTTACAAGGAAGTATTACATTTACACAGAATCAACCGATTGGAATTGTTTTTCTAAGTCACTCTCATCCCCTTTATGGAGGATCAATGGATGACAAAATACTTCACATTTTGACCAAAGCTTTTTTAGAAAAAAATTTCATTGTTGTTAAGCATAATTCTAGAGGCGTCGGAAAATCTACAGGAACCTTTTCAAATGGAATAGGAGAATCTCAAGATCTTCAGTCTATTATTCAATATGTACTTCAACTTAAAGCAATTACTACAGTATTTTCAAATAGACGCCCTTTAATAGCTTTAGCTGGTTTTTCTTTTGGTTCCTATGTGATATCTCTACTTCTAAAAAAAATTGAACATGATTTTTCAGTACTGATAAGTTCGGTACCTAATAAATGGCAATATCCAGAAATAGATCAACACACCCTGATCGTGCACGGAGAACAAGATGAAATATGTCCACTAATTAATGTTTTAAAATGGCTCAATAGTCAGTCACATCCATTGACTATCATTCCGAGAGCTTCACATTTTTTTGATGAACAACAAGAGCAATTAAAAGATACGATTCGAACTTATTTATTAGGAATATGCTTTTTAGATTAGTTTTATTTTTTACTTTACTTATTAGTACAGTTTATGCCAATCCATCTAGTCAGGAAAGAAATGTACTTTTATCTGCGAATGCGTATTCTGTTTATGATCCTTTGAGTGAAGAAGAAATTCTTCATCAAAATAGTGATTTTTCAATCAATGTAGAAGATGTTAATAATATATTGACGTCCTATCTTATTCTAAAAGCATCGAAATCCAATAAATTAGATATAAATCAATTGGTTACAATAGACGAATCTATTTTAAAAAAATCAGACCATAGTAGAAAGAGACCAGTACTATTTCTTCCAGGAGACAAATTAACTGTATCCGATCTCATTTTAAGTTCTTTCTTTCTATTTTCGATCGATGCCACAGAAATACTTAATCACTTTATTGACAAGCATCATTCAGATTTAAAACAATCGCTTTTGCAAGAAGAATTAGGAATTTCTTGTGATCAAGAAGTAAATTGTTTTATTTCTACTCTAAGTGGAAAAGAATTTACCCATATTCTCGGTAAAACCTTTCATTTAATGAGTACAACTTTTGATGAAAAAGATATTCTTCAAACAAAACTTATCGTTAACGGAAAAGAATATCCGAATCAATGGAAGCAAAGTAAATCGGAAACAACAATTCTGCTACTTTACGAAAATAGACCTAGTTTATTGGGATTAGGAATCACTTCGGTTAAGAACTCAAAAAATAATTACCGTACTGTAGTCGCTACGATTCAGTTGGATAATATAAAAACAATAAATGAAATGAATGTCTTGACTCATCTTCTTGCACAAGGAGTTAATGAATTTGAAACTATTCAGTTATTTAAGGCCGGAGATTTGATCGGTTCTTTACCAATTTTGGGTGGTATTCACGAGCACATCAACATCTTAGCCCCTCAGGATATTTACGTTACTTTGCGTAAAATTGATTTAAAAGAATCACACGAAAAAAAACTTGAGACATTTATTGAAAGAGAGGATCGTATAAAAGCTCCGATCGAGGCAGGAGAACAGTTAGCCAACTTTCTTATCTCGTATCAGGGCGATATTTTACGTACCGTTCCATTGGTTGCAGAAGATAAGGTACAAGAAACAAATTTCTTAGTTCTAATAAAGAAAACCTTTCATCACTTATTGGATAAATAATGAAAAAAAATACAAATCAATCTAAAGAAAAACTTTTAACATTCCCTTGTCGTTTTCCCATGAAAGTTATTGGAATTAGACAAGATGGTTTAGCTGAAGAAGTTGTTGGAATTATTCAAAATTATGATCCCACATTTAGCGCATCAAATGTGGACATGAAGATCTCTAATAAAGGAAACTATTTATCGCTAACAGTCTTAGTAAATGCTACATCTCAAGAAATGTTAGACAATGTTTACCGTGCATTAACCAGTCATAGAAATATTAAATTTGTTCTTTAATGTCAATGATATATCGAAACTTAGGATTAGTTGATTTTCTAGATACCTATCGTAATATGCGATATTTCACACAAACAAGAACAGAAGAAACAGCTGATGAAATTTGGTTTTGCGAACACTACCCAGTGTACAGCTTAGGACTAAGTACAAAAAAAGAAAATCTATTAACAGTAAAAAACTATCCTGTTGTTTCGACCGACCGAGGGGGAGATGTAACTTATCACGCTCCAGGACAACTAGTTGCCTACCCTCTTATTTCCTTAAGAAGATATCAGTTCTATCCAAAAGACTACATATTGTGGCTTCAACAATCGGTCATACAGCTATTAAGTTATTACGGAATTAATGGATTAACTCTTCCAAATATCCCCGGAGTATTCATTAAAAAGAAAGGAGGTGAAGGTACATTTAAAGACTTGAGTAAAATCGCCTCTTTCGGTATCAAAATTTCTAAGGGATATACATATCACGGTCTATCGATTAACGTAAGTTTAAATTTATCAGGATTTTCTAAAATCAATCCTTGTGGGTACAAAGGACTAAGAAATACGTCATTGAAAGAATGCGGAATTCAAGTATCTACTAGTACACTTTCGCAACAATTAAAGAATATTTTTGAGGAAAGATTCGTTGAATAAAAATAAAACTTCTAGTATCCGCCCCCATTCGTTACAAGCTTGGTTGGCGTTTATGAGACCTAAAACATTTTGGATCGCAGCGGTTCCGGTCTTTGTTGGTACGTCATTTTCTTTATCTATTGCAGGCACTTTGAATTTTTGGACTTTCCTTTTAACTCTCCTAGGTGCTGTGTGTATACAAGCCATGTCCAATATGCAAAATGACTATGGTTACAACACCCGAAAAGCAGAAAACGGTACTAGAACAGGACTACCAAGAGCAACATCTGAAGGATGGATATCGATGCTTGCTGCAAAGAATATGATTCTATTTATGATTGTTCTTTGTGCAGTTATCGCTGTGTTATTAGTCGCAATCGGTGGTTGGCCAATCCTACTAATTTCAATACTTTCAGTGGTATGTGCATACTGCTATATGGCAGGGCCTCTCCCTATTGCCTATACACCTTTCGGAGAATTTTTAGTTTTAGTTTTCTACGGTTGGGGTGCTGTTTGTGGTACTTACTGGTTACAAACACAACAATTCTCATGGCCTATTTTTATTTGTGGATCCGCTATTGGGTTATACGGTGCTGCCGTGCTCTTTGTTAACAATTTTAGAGATATCGAGCACGATTTATCTGTTGGCAGAAAAACCTTAGCATCTTTTACGGGAAGAACATATGGAGTTCTCCTGTACAAGGTAACACTCTATCTTCCTTTCGTCATTGTGGGCTGGTTAGTACCATCTAACCCTTTGTTCTGGCCTCTTCTATTTACTTTAGTAGCACTTCCTCGTGCTTCTTTATTAGCGGGAAGTTTAGGTCTAGCAAAAGGTATGGCGATCAACGAAGTAATGTTTAAAACGGTCAAGTTAGAACTACTGTTTGGCTTGTTACTTGTATTCAGTAGTTTGTATATTGCCTACATGAAATATTCTACAAACTTACTAAATATTATTTCGTTCTCCTGCCCATTTTCTTGTTTGTAGAAAATGTCGAATTTAGACGGTACGAATTCCGATAAAAGAAGAGGGAAACTAAAATTTCCGAAAATAGTTTCTCTCGAGGACTACTCACACCCATTAAAAAAACCATCTTGGTTACGAGCAAAAATTCCTCAAATTAAAAATATTCTCGAAACAAAAAAATTGTTAAAAGACCAACAAATTTCCACTGTTTGTTGGGAAGCTTCGTGTCCGAATATTGGAGAATGTTATGGAAGAAGAACAGCTGCTTTTCTCATCATGGGACAACGTTGCACCAGACGCTGTCCGTTCTGTGACGTAGCATTTGGGCGTCCACTACCTTTGGATCCAGATGAACCTAAAAATCTCTCTAAGGCGATCGAATTACTCCAACTTAAATATATCGTTATTACAAGCGTTAATAGAGACGATTTAAGAGATGGGGGAGCAAAACACTTTTTATCTTGTATCGATACACTACGAAGAGAACATCATAATGTGAAAATTGAAGTTCTTGTTCCTGATTTTCGTGGGTGCCAAGATATTGCTCTAGAGACTCTTTCTTCAAATCCTCCCGACGTCTTTAACCATAATATCGAAACAGTTCCTCGACTCTATAAAAAAATTAAACCTGGTTCTTCTTATGAAAACTCCTTAAATCTACTGAAACAATGGAGTCTCCGGCACCCTCATATTCCAACCAAGACTGGAATAATGGTAGGGTTAGGAGAAACGGATCAAGAAGTTTATGAAGTAATGCAAGATTTAAGACGTATTAACGTACAAATACTCACGATAGGACAGTACATTGCTCCATCTAAGGAACATATACCAGTCCAACGTTATGTTAGTCCAGAGCTCTTTAAAGAATATCAACAGAAAGCCACTGAAATGGGCTTTCTGTCGTGTTTTAGTGGTCCCTTTGTACGTTCCAGTTATCTTGCTGATAAGCAGGCATTACTCCTCGATTTATAACCTTACTCACTCACATCAGATGTTTCTGTTGACTTTCTAGCTACTGTTCTTTTTTTTAATTCTTCTTCAGAGATGATTTTAAAAAGCTTTACAACTTGTTGTACTCCAGACACTTTAGATGCCGTTGTAGCAATTTTTTCACTCTCTGCGTTAGTCACAGAGCCTAATAGATAACACGTACCTTGTTCAACAACAACTTTTAAAGAAGTCAATGTAATATCTTTATTGTCAACAAGAGCCGCACGAACCTTTCCCGCTGTAACTGAATCGGACATTCTAGAAGTTAAAGAAGCATTAGGCATTACTTTTAATTCATTAAATACTTGATTAACCTCATAGATAGACTGAACAATTTCTCCAGCCTTTTCTTTATCTGTTTCAGAACCAATTTCACCACTAAGTAAAACATTTCCCTCAAACGAGGTTGTTGTTATGTGACTTGAAACAAATGCAGTTTGAGTCAGATGTAGGGCCGCTTTTGTTTCAATCAAACTATCATTAGCAACATCTCCTGCACTACGTCTATCAACTGCTACAGAGGTTGTTCCTACTGCTGCAGTACCAATAAGAACAGGAGCACATGCCACTAAATTTAAACACACTGCAACAACAAAAACTCTAGAAATGAATTTATTAATCCGCATATTCATTTAACTGTTACCTACAAACTCAATCGACTGTGGATACTTTTGTAAATTTATTGTTTATTTAATGTTAATAACTTTAAAAACTAAAGCATTAGTCATATTTCTCAACATTTTTCAACAATAAATGTACACAAATATAACAATGTTTTAAACATCCTATCTTATTGAAGATAAATGAGAATTTTAAATTATCAACAATATTTTTCAACACTACTATATCTACTTCTTTTTATAAATATATATAAGGAATTAGTAGTATTTCTTACCTGAATTTTAATGAACTAAAGCTCAATAAATTTAATTATTGTGAATAAATAGATAAAAATGAAGGAATAAGCTCATAATAAACCACACCCTCTCTTTTTATTCACAGTTATGAATAATTACCAACAAGTTTTTTATATTATTACTAACAATGTAACTGATTGAATAATAAAAACAACATCTAGATATTAACAATTTAACAAATCGCTAATACTTCTATTTCTATATTTATATAAATATTTATGTATATAGAAGTTTTGTTAATAACTATGAAAAAAACATGTGTTTTCTTTTTCAAAATTTAGGAATCTATTGTTATTAGAAGATTTGATGAAAACTATTTGGGGATGAGGACAATAAGTTCGAAATGATATTTGTCACGAAAAAGAGATAGAAATAAAGGGACGTTATCAAAATATCTAAATTAGATATCTGTAACATCCCTCTTTATCAGTCATATCTGACCAATCAATTAGGTATCGATATTGCCGGCATTAAGTGCATTGTCTTCAATGAAGCGTTTTCTTGGCTCTACCTCATCTCCCATTAATTGGGTGAATGTTTGATCTGCAGCCACCAAATCCTCAATTCTGACTTTAAGTAGTCTTCTCTTGCTTGGATCCATAGTTGTTTCAGCCAGTTGGTCTGCGTTCATTTCACCAAGACCTTTGTATCGTTGCATTTTAATGCTCGATTCAGCCTCTTTAATGATCCAGGCTAGAGCTTCACTAAAGTTAGAAATATTTTTCTTAAATTCTTTTTCACCTTTTGTACGGATAATGACTGCGCCCGACTTAACCAGTCCCTTGAAGGTCTTGGCAACGTTAGTTAAGCAAAGGTAATCTCCTGATGAGACGAACGAAGCTGGTATTCTAGTAACAATTTCGTTACCGTAGTGAAGGCGTTTTACTAATATTACTGGAATCCCTAAACTATCTTTGACGATTTCAAAGGTAATGTCTGAACGATTCAGTGCATTTTCCAGCTGTTGTATTGAATCTCTAATCGTTTCATCGGAATCAAAATTAATTTGAGCTCCAGATGCAATCGCTGTTAATACGTTGTGGTCGATACGTCGAGATAATCTAGAAACAACATTTTGCGCATCGTTATATTCTAAGAACAGCTTTTTGAGTTCCTCTCCTTCTAATGCAACCTCATTGTTGAGATCTTCTGATGATAAGTACAGTTTTGTTCCTTTGATACCGATATTGAGTAAGAACTCATCGAGTTCTTTATCATCTTTAAGGTAAGAGGAATTTTTATCACTCACACTAACCTTATATAAAGGTGGTTGAGCAATATAGATATGCCCTTGTTCAACCAACTGAGGCATCTGACGATAAAAGAGCGTCAGTAATAGTGTTCTGATATGAGCACCATCTACGTCAGCATCCGTCATGATAATGATTCGGTTATAACGGAGTTTGTCGATATTAAAGTCTTCACCAATATTAGTGCCAAGAGCCGTAATTAAGGTTGTAATCTGTTCGCTAGCTAAGAGTTTTTCTACACGAGCTTTTTCAACATTGAGGACCTTACCTCTTAAAGGTAAGATAGCTTGAAATTTTCTATCTCGACCTTGTTTGGCTGAACCACCAGCAGAGTCCCCTTCCACGAGAAATACTTCACAGAGAGAACGATCTCTTTCTGAACAGTCGGCTAATTTTCCTGGTAAACCAGCACCATCTAAAATACCTTTTCGGCGAGTGTTTTCTCTAGCTTTTCTTGCTGCTTCTCTAGCTCTTGCTGCATCAATAATCTTTTGACAGATAATTTTTGCATCAGCGGGATTTTCCTGAAGATACTCTTCTAATCCATGTCGGACAACAGATTCAACAGCAGGACGAGCTTCTGAAGATACCAATTTATCTTTAGTTTGAGAACTAAATTTAGGTTCAGGCATCTTCAAAGATAAAACACACGTGAGACCTTCTCTAACATCTTCCCCTGATAGATCGAATTTTTCTTTTTTAGATAACCCATTGGTTTCAATGTATTTTTTTAGAACATCTGTCATTGCGCTACGTAAGCCTGTAACGTGTGTTCCACCATCTTTTTGAGGAATATTATTTGTGAATGCTAAAAAGTTTTCGCTATAACTATCTGTCCATTGCATAGATGCCTCAACTGCAATCTTTTCAGTTGAATTGATATCTATGGTTTTGTTGACGTAAAAAGTCTTTGGATGGATATGAGTTTTGTCACGGTTAATAAATTCGACAAATCCTTTTACACCACCGCTGAATTCAAAGATTTCTTCTTTCCCTGCTCTTAGATCTGTTAAATGGATATTGACTCCATTATTTAAGAATGAGAGCTCTCGAAGTCTCTTTGACAAAACTTCATAGTGGAAATTGACATCACCAAAAATCTCAGCATCTGGTAGAAAATGGACTTCAGTTCCTTGTTTATTCGTTTCTCCCAATATTTTCATTGGAGAAATTTCAATATTTCCTTCTCCGGTACTGACTGTTTCAACGAGACGGTTCTGTAGAACACCTTTTTCAAAGACTAAGCAGTGTTCTTTTCCATTTCGACGGACGATGAGCTTTAACCAACTAGAGAGGGCATTGACGCAGGATACGCCAACACCGTGCAAACCACCGGAAACTTTATAACTATTTTGATTAAATTTACCCCCAGCGTGAAGTTCAGTCAGAGCAATTTCTGCCGCACTTCTCTTTGGCTCGTGTTTGTCATCTAATTTAACATCTGTTGGGATTCCTCGTCCGTTATCAACAACAGAAATAGAATTATCCGGATAGATCGTGACATTGATCTGATTAGCATAGCCAGCCAGTGCTTCGTCAATAGAATTATCAACAACTTCGAAAACAAGATGATGAAGACCTGTACCGTCGGACGTATCGCCGATGTACATACCAGGACGTTTTCGAACGGCTTCCAGTCCTTCAAGAACTTGAATCGCATCGCTTCCATAACTGCTAACGGAAGTAGTATTATTTTTTTGAATTTCGTTCATAAATATTTCAAATATTTCTATTATCAGATGCTCATTGGCATGACAACAAACTTAAAGTTTTCGCTATCAGGCATAGTGATTAAGGCGGAGCTGAGAGGACCACCTAAGGAGAAACGAACCTCATTATTCTTTAAAACATTGAGAACATCTAGTAAATAGGAAACGTTAAAGCCTATTTCTAAGTTTTCTCCTGAGTATTGAATTTCAATTTCATCTTCAGCTTCTTCCATCTCAGCATTAGTTGCTGCGATGATCAACTTACCTGAAGATAATGTCCATCGAACACCCTTAAATTTATCTGTTGTAAGAATCGCCACTCTTTGCAATGCTAGAGAAAGTTCGTCTCTATTAACCAAGAAAATTTTATCGTTTGTTGACGGAATTACTCGTTCATAATCAGGGAACCTTCCCTCGATTAATTTAGAAATAATTTCAATACCGTTAAACATTACCTTGATTTGATTTGAAGAAATATCAAAAGAGAGCATTTCTTCTGAATCAGGAATTAATCGCATTAATTCTTTAACAGTTTTTCTTGGAATAATGGCATCAAATTTCCTAGAAACGGTTTCGGATTGATCAATTTGACACAAAGCGAGTCGATGTCCATCGGTAGCAACGGCTTTAATTGTCTGATTTTCTGCACTAATTAAAACACCATTTAAGAAAAAGCGGATGTTATTTTGAGCTGCAGCGAAATAAACCATGGATAACATGTATCTAAATTTCTGACATGGCATAGAAAAACCATGAGTAAATTCAGATTGATTCATTGAAGGAAAATCATCTGCTGGGAGTGTTTGAAGTTCAAACTTACTTTTACCTGATTTGAGAGTCAGATGATCGCCTTTAGAGCCGATAGTAATGGTGTCCTCATCTTTCAACGTTGATAAAATGTCATTAATCTTTCTAGCGGAAACGGTTGTTGAAAAATCATCCTCATCAATTCCGATCGGGGATTCAGTACAAATCTGAATATCAAGGTCTGTACCAATGAAACTGACAATATTTCCCTTCTTCTTAATCAAAATATTGGCTAAGATCGGTAAAGGCTGCTTGCGCTCAACAACCCCACTTACTGTTTGAATCGGTTTAATGATGTTGTTCCGAGTCGTTTCAATAAACTGTTGCATGATGAGTCCTTAATAATTAATTCCAACTTTTTAACTTTTGTTCAATAAGGTGCAGAGTGTGATTTAATTCTTGATTTTGTCCTCTTTCCTTATTTATTTTCTTTATTGCGTAAAGCACTGTCGCGTGGTCCCTTCCACCGAATTCATTCCCGATGTCAATTAAACTCTTCTGAGTTAATTCTTTAGATAAGTACATTGCAATTTGACGAGGAAATGCAACATTTGCCATACGACGTTTGGAGTGCATATCAGCAATTTTGATATCAAAATGATCTGCGACCGTTTTTTGGATATTCTCAACGGATATGCGACTAGTTTTTGAGAAGATACCTTGTAAAGCATCTTTGGCCAAATCTTGAGTGATTGGTCTATTAAAAACTTTAGAACGCATGATCACATTTTGAAGTGCTCCCTCGAGTTCACGAATATTCGTATTAAGGCGAGTGGCGATCATAAACGCAACATCCTCTGGTAGATCGATGTTTTGTTGTTTTGCTTTTTCTAAAAGAATCGCAGCTCTCAACTCGAACTCTGCTGGTTCGATTCCTACAGATAGCCCCTTAGTAAATCGAGAAATTAAACGTTCATCGAAATCTTGCAGGCTAGTAGCGTACGAATCGCAAGTTAAGATAATTTGCTTATTACTTGGGAGTAAAGCTTCAAAAATTCCAAACAAACGTTGTTGTGTTCCACCTTTTTTGCTTAAGAATTGAACGTCATCAATCATTAACACATCAAGAGTACGGTATTTTTCATCAAACCGTCTTACATTTTCATCAGCTAAACGTCCACCAGCAGATAAATTGACAACTTCTTGGATAAATCTTTCTGCAGAAATACAGAGTAATTTACAACTCGGATTGTCTTCTAAAATCTTTCTACCTACCGAGTGCATTAAATGAGTTTTTCCAAGACCTACACCACCATAAATAAAGAACGGGTTATAGGTTCTTCCTGGGTTCTGAGAAACAATTTCGGCACTACTTCTTGCAACTTGATTTGCTTTTCCTGTTACAAATGTGTCGAATCGTAGTCCTTCATGAAGACCGCAATTGAGTGCTAATTTATCAATATTTACAACAGAAGCTTTCTCTGTAAAAATCTCTTCATTGTAGACAGGAGTTGTTTTTTTCTTACTAACTAAGGAAACGTGAAGTGCTTCTGCAGACAGTTTACTGATCGTTTCTTTGATAATCTGATCATAATGATGTAACTGCAAAAACTGAATGTGTTTAGTTGTAGGTGCTTCTAATACAAGAACTCCCGATATTGCATCAGAAGCTTGTTCATCAAGTTGTAGTACATCAATCCAAGTTCTAAAGATGTCTGGCTGAGGGATTTTTTTTTCTAATTCCCCTAGCGCTTTTAGCCAAAGTTCACGCATTTATGTCTGTATCAAATTAGATTAATTTTTTATGTGCAAATGAATTAGCATTGTACCTTTAATTGTTAGTAACTTCTTTACGATTAAACGTTTGAAGTGTCCTTTTTGCAAAAAATTATTTATAATTCGCCACTTTAATTTGACAAGAATTGGCCTTATCGAGTCTAATATAGGGCTTTTCTTTTATGTCGCAAGAAAGAGGATTTCTTGCGGATAACGATTTGTAGTGCAAACTGAAGAAATTATTTAAGGATTAAAAATGGCAACAAAACGTACATATCAGCCTTCTAAGGTTAAGCGTGCTCGTACACACGGTTTTCTTGTCCGTAGTCGCACACGTGGTGGTCGTAAGGTTCTTGCTGCGCGCCGCCGTAAAGGTCGTCACGTTCTCGCCCTCTAATTAATACTAATCGGTCGCTTTATGGAATCGACCGAGTCGTCCTATGCTCTATCAGCAGAGCGGCGAATCAAAAGGTCTTCTGATTTTCTTTTAATTTTGAAATCAAAAGGCCCAGATGTTTTGCGCCTGTGTAATCACTGGTTCGAATTAAAGGTTAGAAAAACAACTGCGGTAGCTGGTGTTCGTTTTGGTTTTACTGTTGGAAAAGTTAATGCCAAACGATCTGTAGACAGAGTTCTCATTAAGAGAATTTTGAGAGAATCTGCTAGAAATCGTATACCTGTGTTTTCAGTACTTTGTAGGAATGAAAACATGGGTATTGATATATCTTTACGTTTGAAGAGAAAGTTTCCGAAGATAGACGGAAATACATCTTTAGATGCTGTAAAGAAAGATATGAGATCTGCTGTAGATTCCTTACTATTAAAACTAGAAAAAGTAGTTGTCAAAAGATTTAAGGAGAACTTGTGATTAAGTCTTTTCTGCTATTTCTTATTAAGTCTTATCAATACCTTGTTTCACCATGGGTTGGGCATAACTGTAGGTTTATTCCTACTTGTTCTCAATATTCATCAGAAGCTATTAGTAGATTTGGTGCTGTTAAGGGATGTTGGATGACGTTAATAAGGTTGCTTAGATGTCAACCTTTTGGTGGCAGTGGACTTGACGAAGTTCCTCAAACTTTTGTCTGGCGTTGCTGGTGTAAGAACTGCAGACAAGAAGAACAATCTCCTATTAACCCAATTAAAGTTGAGCAAACCAATCATGGGAAGTGAAATTCAAAGAGCCCTCCTCTGGATACTCTTCGGTCTTTCTGCTTTTATGCTTTATGATCGATGGGAAGTTTACAACGGCCGTCCTTCATTATTAGGCAGTGAGACACAGCAGGTCGTAACTAAAGAAGTTAATGATACGCCTGTTGCAAAGATGACTGAGCAGATATCCTCTGAAGAGCTAATAAAGGCTGTTTCTAAGGCTGATTTAGTGACAATTGAAACTGATTTAGTCAAATTAGAAATTGATCCTAATGGAGCGACTATTGTTCGTTCTCAGCTTCTTAACGAAAAACAGCAGATTCCTTGGACTGATACTGGCTTAGTCGGTATGGTCTTGGGTAATGAAGCTAAACCAGCTGAAGATGTTGTCTTATTTAATCAAGTAAAAGATGACACCTATTTGGCTCAAACTGGTTTGATTGGTGGTCCATACCCAACTCATAAGACTCTATTTAAGTTAGTTTCTGGTCCATTGAAACTGGAAGATGGACAAAATGAGTTAGAGGTTGTTTTTGAAGGGACTGCTGGCGGTGTTACCGTAAAGAAAATCTACAAATTAGAACGCGGTCACTACGGCATTAAGGTTTCTCACGTTGTGTCTAACAACTCAAACGTAGAAATTCAGCCATCTGTTTACTATCAGTTCACTCGCGACGATCATAAACCTGCAGGTGAAGGTTCTATGACTAATTCGTATACCGGCGCCGCTGTTTATACGGATAAGGAAAAATTCCAAAAGGTTACTTTTGAAGCTATTGCTGATGGTGAAAAAGACTATCAGGCTCGTGCCAATAATGGTTGGGTTGCTATGATCCAACATTATTTCGTCTCAGCTTGGATTCCTTCCAACGGAGTAGAACGCGAAAACTACACTCGTCAGATCTCTTCTAATCTTTACACCATTGGTTCCATTGAGCCAATGAAGGTTATCGCTCCAGGACAGACAGAACGGGTTGATGCAGTACTTTATTCTGGCCCACAGGATCAGGAACGTTTAGATCATATCGCCCAAGGTTTATCTCTTGTTGTGGATTATGGTTGGTTGACATTCCTTGCACAGCCTATTTATTGGTTGTTAGCTAAGTTACACGCTTTAGTTGGTAACTGGGGTTGGGCAATTGTATTGCTGACATGTATCGTGAAGGCTGCTCTCTATCCATTATCTCTTGCTGGCTACCGTTCTATGGCCCGTATGAAGGATTTAGGTCCCCGTATGAAAGCTTTGAGAGAAAAGTATGGTGATGACAAGCAACGTTTGAACCAAGCTATGATGGAAATGTATAAAACCGAGAAGATTAATCCTGTAGGTGGTTGTCTTCCGATCCTGTTGCAACTTCCTGTTTTCTTAGCGTTGTACTGGGTCTTGTTGGCATCTGTTGAATTAAGAGATGCTCCTTGGATCTTCTGGATTCATGACTTAGCCGCTCCAGATCCCTGGTTTATTCTTCCGATCCTGATGATCATTACAATGGTTCTTCAGTTTAAGTTGAATCCAACTCCCCCGGATCCTGTACAGGCTAAAGTGATGGCATTCATGCCCTATGTATTCGGCATCATGTTTATCTTCTTTGCTTCTGGTTTGGTGTTGTACTGGTTGATTAATAACATTCTGTCTATCGTTCAGCAGTATATGGTTAACAAACAAATCGCTGCAGACCGTTTGAAGAGACAGTTAAACTAATACAACTGATCTAAAAATAAATACCCTGGTTGTGGATGAACTCATCTGTAATCAGGGTATTTTTTTAAGGTAGTTTCAGGTAGTAATGAAAGAACTTTTATCTTTCGATTAAATGCATCAATGACAGAACTCGAAAGTTATTTTTTCTTTAAGTTAGATAGGATTAGAAGTGGCCAGAGCCAAACACTAATTATCCAGATCAAGAGAGCTTTTAGGGTTAATTTTTTCGAAGTATTTTTTAAAAATATAAAAATACAAATTGCTCCGATGATAGACCAGCATAGAGTTACAATATAGATCGTGGTTCTGCTCTCGTAATCATTTCCGAAAAAATAAGCCAACAAAGATGCGATAGGAAGAGCAATAAGAACGCCTACAGAAGCACCTAAGATATTGGGATGTACATGGTTCTGTTTATTTAAACTCATCTTAAAAGAAACTGTTAAGAATTTTCTGATTCTATATGAAATATTTATTTAATGATTCTATAGTGGCCATTTCTACTCCAGTGGGAAATGGTGGAATTGGTATTGTCCGCATCTCGGGGAAAGATGAGTCTATCAAAGGGCTTATCAATAAACTTTTTGATAAAAAAGATTTGGAAGTGCAAAAAGCACAGCTTCTTCCTTTATATGATCAAAATAAGGACTTAGTGGATCGTGCGATTGTTATTTATTTCCAAGCACCTCGCTCTTACACAGGTGAATCGGTTCTAGAAATACAAGCTCACGGTGGCCAAGTTCTAATGAAATGGATTGTAGAAATCATATTAGAGCAAGGTAAGTCATTAAATGTTCGTTTAGCAGAGCCGGGTGAGTTTACACAAAGAGCTTTCTTAAACGGGAAGTTAGATTTAGTACAAGCAGAATCAGTTATTGATCTTATTAATGCGACTTCAAAAAATGCAATCAAAGCTGCTAGTCGTTCGCTCAAAGGCGACTTCTCAAAAAAAATTACGGATGTAAATAGTTTATTAACTCGTTTACGGATAGAAGTTGAGGCTATATTAGATTTCCCGGAAGAAGAAATTAATTATTTAGAAGACTACAAGATCAAAGAACAGTTTGAAGAAATTGATCGGCAACTCGATTTAATTTTGTTGGACTCTAAGCAAGGTGAAATTTTACGAGATGGTATACGAGTTGCATTGGTTGGTCCAACGAATGTTGGAAAATCGAGTCTACTAAATGCTCTTGCCGGCGATGACATTGCAATTGTTTCTGATGTAGAAGGAACAACAAGAGATAAAGTTCAGACAATTATCCATATAGAAGGAATTCCTTTCTACATTATTGATACAGCTGGTATCCGAGATACATCTGATGTTGTAGAAAAAATAGGTATTCAACGATCTAAAAATGAAATTAGTAAGGCTGACATTATTTTAGAGGTAATGGATGCTCGTAATATATTAGATTCTCATGATGAAGTATCTTTGATTGTTCGAGATATTGCTGGATCAAATGTTCCGATTGTAACTGTTGTTAATAAGATCGACTTAAATAATAATATTTCTTGTGGTAGAGATTCTTTAAATGAAAATCTAGTAAGAACTTCAGCGATCAATGGTGAAGGTATTGAAGATATAAAAAGAATTCTTCTAGAAAAATCTGGATGGACAAATACAGAATCTATTTTTATTGCACGAGAAAGACATATACAAGGTCTAAAGGCCGCTCAGAAACATTTGAGAAAAGCGAAGGATAATTTTAATGACGAAAATTATCTTGAGTTTTTTGCCGAAGAACTACGTTTGGCATCAGATGAGCTTGGTAATATTGTAGGTAAAACATCCAGTGATGATTTATTAGGAATGATCTTCGCTGGTTTTTGTATTGGTAAATAATTTGTTTCACGTGAAACACTACTATGTCTTTTTTATATCCAATTCGTTTTAATGTGATTGTTGTCGGTGGTGGAAATGCAGGAATCGAAGCTGCGACCGCCTCTGCACGTATGGGATGTCGTACCTTATTAATCACTCATAATTTTGATAATTTAGGTCAACAATCGTGTAACCCATCTATTGGTGGTATTGGTAAAAGCCACTTAGTGAGAGAGCTGGATGCATTAGATGGTTTGATGGCTCGAGTTACTGATAAAGCGGGTATTCAATTTAGAGTTTTAAATGCTTCAAAGGGTGCGGCGGTCCGTGCTACCCGCGCTCAAATTGATAGAACTTTATTTAAAGTTGAAATGCGTAAGCTGGTTGAGGCGCAAGAAAACTTATCTCTTTTAGAGACGGCTGTAGATGAATTGGTATTAGAGCAAGACTGTGTGAAGGGTGTTAAAACACAATCTGGTATGACAATCTATGCGGATACGGTTGTTATTACATCTGGAACTTTTCTAAATGGTCTTATTCATATTGGGTTAACACATTTTTCGGGTGGACGAATTGGTGACCCTGCTGCGATTAACCTTGGCGAATCTATGAAAGCTTTAGGTTTTCCGTGTGATCGTTTAAAAACTGGGACACCTGCTCGGTTAGATGGTCGAACCATTGATTTTTCAAAATGTATTCAGCAGTTTGGTGATAGTGCTCCTATTCCTGTATTTTCCTTTATGGGAAAAGAGGGAGAACATCCACGTCAAGTACCCTGTTATATCACGAGTACAAATATTCAAACTCATGAGATCATCAAATCTAATTTAGATAGATCACCACTTTATGCAGGAATTATTCAAGGTATCGGTCCTCGATATTGTCCGTCAATTGAGGATAAGGTTCAGCGTTTCTCTGGTAAGGATTCTCATCAAGTCTTTTTAGAACCTGAGGGGTTAGGAACTTATGAATATTATCCTAACGGAATTTCAACCAGTTTGCCTTACGATGTCCAAATTAAGTTTATAAAGACTATTCCTGGTTTGGAGTCTGTACATATTTTGCGTCCAGGTTATGCGATTGAGTATGATTTTTTTGATCCAACTTATCTGAAAAATACATTTGAAACAAAACAAGTTGAAAACTTATTCTTCGCAGGCCAAGTTAATGGAACCACTGGATACGAAGAAGCCGCGGCTCAAGGTGTATTTGCAGGCATCAACGCAGCCCTAAAATCCAAAGGGGAACAACCTTTTGTTTTACGTCGTGATCAAGCCTATATTGGGGTGATGGTAGATGATTTGATTACGAAAGGTGTTAATGAACCTTATAGAATGTTCACTTCTAGAGCAGAATACCGTTTGAGTCTCCGTGAAGATAATGCGGATCAACGATTAACTGAGTTGGGACGTAAATTGGGTGTTGTTGGTGACGAAAGATGGAGAACCTACAACGAAAAAATTGAAAGTATTCAGAAAGAAGAAGAACGTTTAAAGAAGACTTGGATTAATCCGCATAATCTTTCTCTTAATTCTCAAATAGATGTACTTGGAGCAAAGTTGCAAAAGGAAAGTACTCTTTTAGATGTACTAAAACGTCCAAATATAAAATACATTGATCTACAAAATCTAACGAATAATGATGGATCAAAAGTATTGTCTGAGCCTTATTTATCTTCAGATTTGGCTAATTTTGTAGAAATTAAATTGAAGTATTCAGGTTACGAGAATCGTCAAAAAGAAGAAGTTTTACGTAATTTATGTCATGATGAAACGACGATTCCTAGTGATTTTGATTACGATATAGTCAAAGGACTTTCTTTTGAAATCACGCAAAAATTAAAGAAAATACAACCTACAACAATAGGTCAAGCTCAAAGAATTTCTGGAGTAACCCCGGCTGCCATTTCTCTGTTATTGGTTTACTTAAAACGGAAGGATTTGGGAAATAAGAAGGTTGAAAAAGCGGGAGAGTAATTTTGAACTTAGCAAGTGAATCTTTATTACGTCAGGGGCTATCTGATCTAGGAATAGCAGTAGATGAAATTGATATTCAAAAACTGATTCAATTTAGTGAACTTTTACTAAAGTGGAATCGTGTCTACAATTTGACCGCTATTACGGAACCTCACGAGGTTGTGACGAAACACTTGTTAGATTCTGCAACGTTTGCTTCTTATCTCATCAAAGAAATTCCTACTGAATTCGATCAAGTACTCGATGTTGGATGTGGTGGAGGATTACCGGGAATTCCTTCGGCTATTCTCTGCCCTACTAAAAACTTTACTTTGATTGATTCAGTCGGTAAAAAGATTGCTTTCGTCAATAGAGCCAAGGTGCTATTGAATTTGAATAATTTGACGGCGATCAATGAGAGGGTTGAGAAGAATGTATTTTCTCAATCTTTTGATTTAATTTCTTCAAGAGCTTTTTCTTCTTTGGAATTGTTTACATCATTAACACAGGATCTAATAAAAGAGAATGGATACTGGTTGGCAATGAAAGCAAAAATATCGAAGGAAGAATTAAGTGCATTACCTGAAAATGTAAGGATAGAGGGAATTATTCCTCTGAAAGTCCCCTTTTTAAATGAGGAAAGAAATCTGGTGATTATGCAAAAAAGGAACTAGCGATGGAATCGTTCATTAGTACTTTCTTATATGTTTTTTCTGCTTTACTCCCAATTGTTAATCCGGTTGGGGCAGCTATGTTCTTTTTAACCTTAACTCCAGATTTAAATCGAAGCGATCGTAATGATTTATCACTCAGGGTAGCGGTTTATTGCTTTCTGATGTGTATTGCTTGTTTATATATAGGCTCATTTATTTTAAGTTTCTTTGGCATTTCTTTAGGAGTGTTGCGAGTCGCTGGCGGTATTGTTTTATTTACTGCAGGTTGGGCTTCACTTAATGGTCCGAGTCTTTCGGATATTAAAGATCTTGAAGTTAGAACGGTATCGAAGAAGGATTTAGCGAGAAAAGCTTTTTATCCATTAACACTACCTTTAACCATCGGTCCAGGTGCTATATCGGTTTCAACTGCTATTGGTTCCTCTATGACGAAAACATTTTCGAATATCATGGGAGCTAATGTCGCCGCTTTCGCTACCTGTTTGGTTATATGGATTTGTTTCAAGTATTCAGATCGAATTACTAAGAAACTTGGTGATACAGGAGCTGATGCGATTACCAGAATTTTCTCTTTTATTTTGATCTGTTTAGGTGTTCAAATCTTTTGGGCAGGATTTTCAGAACTTTGGATTAGTTTAAATTCTATTCCTAAGTAGAATTTCTTTTGTGAAATTCTAATAAGAACGTATAGTTTTTATCAAGAGAAATATAAATTTATTAAATAAATCATATAGTTAAGTAAAGTATTTGATGGCTAAGATTTATAGTATTGCAAATCAAAAAGGTGGTGTAGGTAAAACTACGACAACCGTTAACCTTGCCGCTGCTTTGGCAAAAAAGTCCTATAAGGTTTTATTGATTGATTTGGACCCCCAAGGTAATGCAACAACAGGTAGTGGTGTTGATAAGACGGCTTTGTCAAAAACGGCATACGATGTTCTGATTGGTGCGACATCAGTTCGAGATGCAATTGTATTTTCCGAAAAATCGAACTATTACGTTTTAGGTTCCAATAGACGCTTAGCTGCTATCGATGAAGATCTATTACAAGAAAGTGGTCGAGAGCTAAGACTACGTCAAGTGATTCAGGATATTCAAAATGATTACGATGTTATTTTGATTGATTGTCCACCTACTTTATCAATTCTTACCGTTAATGCCTTCTGTGCTTCTCAAGGTCTGATTATTCCTATGACTTGTGAGTATTTTTCACTAGAGGGTGTTTCAGATCTTGTTGTCACGATTAAAGCGGTTAGAGAACATATTAATAAAGATTTAGTCATTTCAGGATTGTTAAGAGTTCGTTTTGACCCTCGAATTACTTTACAAAGAGAAGTAAGCCAACAACTAATTGAGTTTTTTGGTAAGAGGGTTTATGGAACTGTGATTCCAACCAATGTGCGATTAGCTGAAGCGCCTAGTTTTGGTCTTCCAGGTGTTGTCTTTGATTCTTCTTCTAAAGGGGCTCAGGCTTATCTGTGTTTTGCAGACGAATTCGCCAAGAAGGAACAGTTAAAAAAATATAAGAAATAGAGGTAGACGTGGTTGTAAAGAAATCAAAAGGATTAGGTAAAGGGTTAAATTCAATGTTTGGTGTCAAAAGTGTTGCTGATGTGTTGACGCCTCAAAGTACAAATGAAAAAACACCTCGGTTATCTATTGAAAAATTAAAAGTCGGAAAATATCAAGCTCGAGTGGATATGCTGGAAGAAGGAATTCAAGAATTAGCCGCCTCCATTCGTGAAAACGGTATTTTGAATCCTATTGTTGTTCGTCCTGATGGTGATTTTTACGAAATTTTAGCTGGAGAAAGACGTTTTCGTGCTGCAAAACTCCTTGGTCTCGATTCTGTTCCGGTCACAATTCTCTCTGTAAATGACAAAGAAGCCCTAACCATTGGTTTAATTGAAAACTTACAGCGAGAAGATCTGAATGTTATGGAAGCTTCTCTTGGATTGAATCGTCTTTGCGAAGAGTTCAATTACACTCACGAGGAAGTAGCTAAAGCAATTGGGCGATCTCGCTCTACCGTAACTAACTTATTACGATTGCTTGTGTTACCAGAAGCTGTACAACAAAAAATAAGAGAGGGGCGTCTCGAGATGGGACACGCTCGTGCTCTACTTCCCCTTAGTTCAGACAAACAGATTGAGCTTGCTGAATTAATTGATGCTAAAGGACTCTCGGTACGACAAGTCGAAGCTTTAGTTGCTAAAGAGAAACAACAAAATAAAAAAGAACCGAAAGTTGCTAAGAGTATGAACATTCTTCATTATGAAGATACTTTATCGAGCAAGTTAGGGGTATCAGTTAAATTAACCACCAACACGAAAGGAAGCGGAAAAATTCACATTACATTTACGAATCAACAAGAATTTGAGAATATTCTGGCCAAGCTTGATGTTAGTAAGTAATCACTTTCAATGTTTCTACCTAAGTAGAATGTATGAGGTTTGATTTCAAAGTTGCATCACGGTAGGTCATCAAGTAGAATGCACTCGCTTTTTGGGCACATTAGATTTGTTATAGAAAGCAAGGACTAACTAAAAGTGGATTCTTTATCTAGGGTTGTTTTCTTCCAGGTTATTTCTTGGCTTGTATTATCCTTAATTTTTTGGATATTCAAGGGAGATCACTTTGGTTTATCGGCATTTCTAGGAGGGGGTTCCTGTGTTATTCCGGCAGTATTAGTAGTTTTACTGATTCGCTGCTCGGGGTCAATTGTGTCACCATTAGCAGTATTCATTTACGAATTTATTAAAGTAATAACTACAATCGTTTGTTTTGTAGCTATTGCGATGTTTTACAAGAATTTAGAATGGGTTGCGTTTTTAGTTACAAGCGCAGTCGTTCTTGTCAGTCACCTTTTTGCTTTAGCATATAGGCGTTAACTTAAGGATTAAGCTCATGGCAGGTCAGGCAACGGAATATATTACTCACCACTTGACGCATCTGTCTTCTGTAAAGCAGACGAGCATCGTTGACTTTTCCGTCATTAACTACGATACAGTTGTTTTTTCTGTATCTATGTTGGTGTTGTGTTTGTGGTTACTTTACACAGCTGCTCGTAAAGCTACTTCCGGAGTTCCCGGAAAATGGCAGTGTGCGGTAGAAATGCTGGTTGATTTTGTTTCAGAACAAGCTAAGTCTATCGTTCATGGAGATAGAACATTCATTGCACCTTTAGCACTTACAGTGTTTGTTTGGGTTGTATTTATGAATGCTATCGACTTGATCCCAGTAGATCTTCTCCCGATGATCGCTGGAATGTTCGGGATTCATTACTTAAGACCACTTCCTGTGGCCGATTTAAACGGTACTTTAGGTATTTCTTGTGGTGTATTACTCCTCATGATTTACTACGGTATTAAGGTCAAAGGTTTCTCTGGCTTTGGTAAAGAATTGTTTGTTGCCCCATTTGGTAACCATTTCTTGTTATGGCCTTTTAACTGCTTGCTTAATTTAATTGAATATTTAGCAAAGACTGTATCCTTAGGTATGCGGTTGTTTGGTAATATGTACGCCGGTGAGCTAGTGTTCTTTTTGATTGCTTTGCTAGGCGGTATTTGGGCCGGTTTTGATATGGGTAGTATGCTGGGAGCGTTCGGTCACTTCGCTGCTGGACTCTGTTGGTGGTTATTCCATGTCTTGATTGTTTTGCTTCAAGCCTTCATTATGATGATGTTGACTTTGGTCTACATTGGTCAGGCTCATGAAGGTCACTAATTTCTTCTTTTCATTAAATTAATTGCGCTTATTAATAAGGAGTTCGCAATGACAAACGTCGCATTCGTCGCATTAGCCTGCGGCTTAATCATCGGTCTCGGTGCTATTGGTGCCTGTCTTGGTATTGCTATCATGGGTAGCAAGTACTTGGAAGCTAGTGCTCGTCAGCCTGAATTGATCAACACTCTTCAAACGAAGATGTTCCTTCTTGCTGGTCTTATCGATGCTGCCTTCCTTATCGGTGTTGGTATTGCCATGATGTTCGCTTTTGCTAACCCGTTTGTCGGCTAATACGCATACTTAAGCTATTAGTTTCTTTTTTAGACACCGCTTGTTTTACAAGCGTAACGGGGTTCAAATATGAACATTAATGCCACATTGTTCGTTCAGATGGCTGTGTTTTTCGTCGGTGCTTGGATCACTATGAAATACATCTGGCCGCCTCTCAATAAGGCGATTGAAGAACGGCAAAAAAAGATTGAAGACGGTTTAGCTGCTGCTGATCGCGGTGAGCATGCTTTGGAAGAAGCCAGAAAAGAAGGCGCTACGATTGAGGCTAATGCTCGTGCACAGTCTCAAGTTATTGTAGCTGCCGGAGAACAGCGCGGTCAGGCTATTATCGATGAAGCTAAAAGTCAGGCTCAGGTTGAGGCTGATAAGATTATCGAAGCTGCCCGTACACAAGCTGCTTTGGAAATTCAGCAGGCTCGTGAGCAGTTGCGTAATGAGGTTGCTGCTTTAGCAATCTCCGGTGCTGCTCAGATTTTAGGGCGTGAGGTGGATGCTAAAGCTCATCAGCAACTACTCGATCAACTTAAGGCGAAACTTTAATTATGGCCGAGATTTCAACTATTGCACGTCCTTATGCCGAAGCACTTTTTGCAGCGACAAAGGATAGTGAGGATTCAGCTCTTGCTGATAAGCTTGAGTTAGTGCTTGATTCGCTTGAGCAAGTGTGTACAAATTCCCTGGTTGTGGAAGTCGAAAGGGATCCTAAGGCAACTAATGCCGATGTATACGCTTTATTAAGAAACATGCTTCCTCATGAAATTCCTTCAGAGGCAGATTGCTTCTTGCGGTTGGTTATTGAAAACGATAAGGTTGATGCGATTCCAGAAATTCGTAAGCAATTTGGTTTGCTTGTGGATAAGGCAAGAGGTGAAGCGGAGGTTATTATCGAAACCCCCTTCCCTTTGGAAGATGTGCAACTTAACGATTTACTGACTGCACTTAGTAGGAAGTTTAATGGGCTGAAGTTAAAGCCGAGAGTCGTCATTGATGAGTCTCTTATTGGCGGTGTCAGAGTTTCTGTTGGTGATCAGGTTCTCGATGGCACTGTGAAGACGCGTCTTGCAGAGATGCAAGTTGCCCTGACAAGATAAATACGGAGTTGAAAGTAATGCAACTCAATCCGAGTGAAATTAGCGAGCTGCTTAAGCAGCGAATCGAAGGTATGGGTTTAAATACCAACCTTCGAACAGAGGGCACCGTAGTATCGGTGACCGACGGCATTTGTCGTGTTCATGGTCTTTCTGACGTGATGCAAGGCGAAATGCTTGAGTTTCCTAATAATACCTACGGCTTGGCTCTCAACTTGGAGCGTGATTCTGTAGGTGCTGTTATTTTAGGTAAGTACGAAGGAATTTCTGAAGGTGATACGGTTAGAACAACTGGCCGTATTCTTCAGGTTCCAGTAGGTCCAGCATTGATTGGTCGTGTCGTTAATGCTTTAGGTCAGCCTATTGACGGTAAGGGTGCTGTTGAAACAAACGAGTACGACGTTGTTGAAAAGGTTGCTCCTGGCGTTATTGACCGTCAGTCCGTTAGTCAGCCTGTTCAGACTGGTTTGAAGTCTATTGACTCTATGGTTCCAATTGGACGTGGTCAGCGTGAGTTGATCATTGGTGACCGTCAGACTGGTAAGACTGCTGTAGCCATCGATACGATCATTAACCAGAAGGGTAAGGATCTTATCTGTATTTACGTTGCTATCGGTCAGAAAGCTTCTACGATTGCAAACGTTGTTCGTAAGTTAGAAGAACATGGCGCAATGGAATACACCATTGTCGTAGCCGCTTCCGCTTCCGAATCCGCTGCTATGCAGTACATTGCGCCATACGCTGGTGCAACAATGGGTGAATACTTCCGCGACCGCGGTCAGGATTCCTTGATTGTTTATGATGATTTGACCAAGCAGGCTTGGGCTTATCGTCAGATTTCTTTGTTGTTACGTCGTCCGCCGGGACGTGAAGCTTATCCTGGTGACGTGTTCTATTTGCATAGTCGTTTGCTTGAACGTGCTGCTCGCGTTAATCCAGAGTACGTTGAACGATTTACAAATGGTGCAGTCAAGGGTAAGACTGGTTCTATGACAGCTTTGCCTATCATTGAAACTCAGGCTGGTGACGTTACTGCGTTCGTTCCGACCAACGTAATTTCTATTACAGACGGTCAGATCTTCCTTGAAACAGACTTGTTTAATGCTGGTATTCGTCCTGCTATTAACCCAGGTATTTCTGTTTCTCGTGTGGGTGGTGCTGCTCAGACTAAGATTATTAAGAAGTTGGGTGGTGGCGTTCGTTTGGCCTTGGCTCAGTATCGTGAACTTGCTGCTTTCGCGCAGTTCGCCAGCGATTTGGACGAAGCAACTCGTAAACAGTTGGAACGTGGACGTGTTGTTACCGAATTGATGAAACAGCCTCAGTACCAGCCATTACAGGTTTGGGAAGAAGCTTTGGTACTGTTTGCTATCAATGAAGGCTTCTATGATGACGTAGAAGTTAAGGATGCCCTTCGTGTAGAAACTGCAATGCAGGATTACATGAAGATTAATCACGCAGAATTGATTGAGCGTATTGAAAAAGAAAAGGCTTTGAGCAAGGAAGACGAGCAGCTCTTAAAGACTGCTTTAACTGAGTTCAAAAAGTCTGCAGCTTTTTAATGCGAGAGAAAACCACTAGAGGATCCTAATGCCTAGCACAAAGGAAATTCGAGCCAAGATCTCATCGGTGCAGAATACCCGAAAGATCACTAAGGCAATGGAAATGGTGGCAGCCTCAAAAATGAAGAAGGCTCAGGATCGTATGCGTGCAGCTAGACCCTATGGCGATGCTGTACGCAACTTGATCGGGCATCTTGCTGAGGCCACCTCTGAAACGACATCACCTTATTTGCGTAAGGTCGACAAAGTTGAACGTATCGGTTTGATTTGTGTGTCGACTGATAAAGGTTTAGCTGGTGCGCTTAATACCAATATTCAACGCTTGCTAGCTCAGCGTTTGCGTGAATGGACTGTGGAAGGAAAACAGGTTGAAGCTACTGCTTTGGGCAACAAGGGTTTGGGATTCCTCCAGCGAGTTGGTGTGCCTGTTGTTTCTCAGGCTATTCAACTTGGTGATCGTCCGCAGTTAGAGCGTTTACTCGGAGCCATTAAGGTTCAGCTCGAGGCCTTCCAAGAAGGTAAGGTCGATGTTGTTTACATTGCTTATTCCCGCTTTATTAACGCGATGAAGCAGGAACCTGTCATAGAACAACTCCTACCTCTGCCTAAATCTGCAGTACAAGCTGATGAAGTCAAGAGCTTGTCTTGGGACTACATCTATGAACCCAATGCAGAAGAGGTACTGAAAGTTTTACTACGCCGTTATATTGAAGCGATTGTTTATCAAGCTGTTGCTGAAAATATGGCTAGTGAGCAGAGTGCACGTATGGTTGCTATGAAGGCTGCTTCGGATAACGCTAAGAAGCTCATTGATGAATTGCAGTTGGTTTACAACAAGACCCGCCAGGCAGGTATTACCACCGAACTTACAGAAATTGTTGGTGGTGCCGCGGCTGTGTCTTAGTGGAAAGATATCTAAACGAGGATAACCCATGAGTATCGGAAAGATCGTACAGGTCATTGGCGCTGTGGTGGACGTTCAGTTCCCACGTGAGTCGATGCCTAAAGTTTACGACGCACTCGTGCTTGAAAAGGACGAGAAAAATACACTTGCTGAAGAAGGTTTAACTTTCGAAGTTCAGCAACAGCTTGGAGACGGAATTGTTAGAACCATTGCTATGGGTTCTTCTGAAGGTCTTCAGCGCGGTATGTCTGTTAAGGCTACCGGTCACGGTATTGAAGTACCAGTAGGTCCAAAGACACTTGGACGCATTATGGACGTTTTGGGACGCCCAATCGACAACTGTGGCGACATTGGTGAAGAAAAGCGTATGCCGATTCACCGTGCTGCTCCTAAGTTCGACGAACTTAGCCCATCTGTTGACCTCTTAGAAACAGGTATCAAGGTTATTGACTTGGTATGTCCTTTCGCTAAGGGTGGTAAGATCGGTCTGTTCGGTGGTGCTGGTGTTGGTAAGACCGTGAACATGATGGAGTTGATCAACAACATTGCTAAGGCATACGGTGGTTACTCCGTATTCGCTGGTGTTGGTGAACGTACCC
>JAFTYR010000045.1 GCA_017461315.1 Burkholderiaceae bacterium
ACCATTTAGCACCTTGTCGATCGTAATCGATTAAAGCAAGCCATCACTTATTGTATTGATCACCCAATTCCTTTTGGGTTTGTCGCACGAAATTTTGGATTGAGACCTTCGGATCTTTATCGCCATCTTCATAAGAAAATTATTTAACTTCCTGATAAGCTCAAACCCAAAATTAGTTGGTTCTGGCACCAAGAAACTGTTGAATTAATGATCGACATTCCTCGTGATCGTCCGCTTAATGACCGAGAATACAAGGCGTTGAAGAAAGAAATACAAGAAGCGCGAGATCAGTTGCTCGTAGCTCAATCCACTTGGGAAGTTTTGCTTGACGATTGCCAAGACGAGGTCAAAAAACTAATCGAATCGTATATCGAGCGCACGAAAAAGGCGTTAGCCTTACTGTCGCATGTCGATTAGTTGGACTACCGCGCAGTAGTTTTTATGATTCGAAACGAGAGTCGAAAATTGTACTAAGAGATGTTCTTATTGAAAAACAACTCATTGAATTACAGAAACAAAATAATCAAGTGCTTGGTCGAAGAAAGATGAAAAAGCTCCTCGAACTTCAATTACAAACGACTGTTAGTGAAGCTCGAGTTGGACGGATTATGAAGAAACTGAACTTATGTTCTCTCATCCGTCGTAAAAGTACTTGTCGGATCCGAGCCAAGCAGAGGCAAGTTGAACTAGCGGATAACCTTTTAAATTGAGAATTCGAGGCACGACGACCCGGAGAGAAGTTTGTGACGGATGTTACCTATATTCCTTACGTAGAGGGTACGACTTGGAAATGGGCATATTTGTCAGTGGTACTTGATTTGTATGATCGAAGTGTAGTGACATGGGTTTTATCGAAGAAACAAGATTCGGCTTTGGCTTGAACTGGTTGTTGTGATAAAGAAGAATCAGTTCATATATGTTCTAAGCGAATTTTTCTCAAACATGAAAAAAATGAGAGGGGTCGCCTCTCACTTCTCGCTAACTTTTAGCTTATTTTATTTGGGTTCTGTACCGAACCACTTCTTATAGATGCGAGCGTACTCGCCGTTAGCTTTTATCTTGGCAAGGGATTTATTGATCTGAGCAGTCAATTCATCGTTACCCTTCTTGATCGCAATACCGTAATCTTCAGCATCCATTTTCTCACCGACCATTTTGCCTTTTTTATTCTGGCTTAGATAGTAAGCGACAACTGGATAGTCTTGGATAACAGCCTCTACACCACCGTTATCAAACTCGAGGAAGGTCTCAGAAGCGTTGGCAAAATTTACAACCGTTGCTCCCGGAATTTTTTCTGCCTTGAACATACCAGTAGTACCGATCTGGACTCCAATCTTTTTACCAACTAAGTCGTCAATGGACTTAATGGTTGTATTGTTTTCCTGAACCAAAACGATAAGGCCGGAGGTATAGTAAGGATCTGAGAAGTTGATGGCCTTTTTTCTCGGTTCTGTGATCGACATGCCTGCAACAACGACATCAACAATACCGCTCTGAAGAGCTGGGATTGTAGCGTCGAAACCCATATTCTGAACAACGACCTTGTAGCCGAGATCCTTGCCGATCGCCTTGATCATGTCAATATCAAAACCCACAAATTCATTCTCTTCAACGCTGAGGAACTCGAAGGGGGCAAAACTTGAGTCAGTACCAACTCGCAGAATTTTGTCATCGATAGTCGGGGTCTTTGCTAAAGAAGGGAAAGAGCTGATCAGTAAAGTTGCAGAAACTGCTGCAAGCAGGGTTCTTTTAAACATTGATGTACTCCATATTCAATGGTGGTCCCGAGAATTTCCCATCGGGATCTTGTGGGTTGAAAAAAATCACAGGTTCAGTGTATGAGAAAAAATTAAGGAAACTAAAAATTTCAATACTGTTTTTAATATTTCAAAAATTGCAAGTAAATTCGAATTATTTCTATTTACGATAAGAGGGGGTTCATTCACAATTTCGTCGGAAAAATAAGAAGATTTAAGGCTGAGTCCTTACGTTAACTATGAGAGTAGAGTTCACTATGGTTTACGATCCTAAATCACGTGTTGCCGAAGAATTTATTAATCATGATGAAATTTTGGATACCCTTAGATATGCTGAAGATCACAAGAATGATCTTCAGTTGATTGGAAATATTTTGAAAAAGGCTGCTACTTTTAAAGGTATGACCCATCGTGAGGCTGCAGTTCTCATGGCTTGTACCGATCCTGAAGTCAATAAGCGCATTCAGGAAACGGCTATTCGTGTTAAAGAACATATCTACGGTTCTCGTATTGTTCTTTTTGCACCACTTTATCTTTCCAACTATTGTATCAACGGATGTGTTTACTGCCCGTACCACGCAAAGAACAAGAACATCGTCCGTAAACGTCTAGAACAGGATGATGTTCATCGCGAAGTTGTTGCACTCCAGGACCTAGGCCACAAACGCCTTCTTCTCGAATTTGGCGAGCACCCAAAATATGCCCCGATTGAATATGTTCTTGATTGCATCAAAACTGTTTATTCCACCAAGCATAAGAACGGTGCTATCCGTCGTGTCAACATCAACATAGCTGCGACTACAGTAGAAAACTACCGCAAACTACACGAAGCAGAAATCGGTACTTATCAGCTCTTCCAGGAAACCTACCACAAGGAAAACTACGAAAAACTTCATCCGAAGGGACCAAAATCTGACTATGCTTACCATACAGAAGCTCATGACCGCGCTATGGAAGGTGGTATCGATGACGTTGGTCTCGGCGTTCTTTTTGGTCTGAACTACTATCGTTACGATCTTATCGGTCTTCTGATGCACGCCGAACATCTTGAAGCTGTTTGGGGTGTTGGTCCACACACAATTTCTGTACCGCGTATCTGTCCGGCCGATGACATTAACCCAGCTGAATTTACAAACGCAGTTCCAGATGAGACATTCTTGAAGATCGTTGCTCTGATTCGTCTTGCCGTTCCGTACACAGGTATGATTATGTCTACACGTGAAAGTAGTCGAGTTCGTGCCGAAGCTTTGAAACTCGGTATTTCTCAGATCTCCGGTGGTTCTAAAACAACAGTTGGCGGTTACTCTGCAACTGAAGCTGAACAGATGGAAAATACAGCTCAGTTTGATACTAGCGATAGACGTACTCTCGACGAAGTTGTTCAGTGGCTTCTTGAAAACAAGTATTTACCGTCTTTTTGCACAGCCTGCTACCGAGCTGGCCGTACAGGCGACCGCTTTATGGAGTATGCCAAAACAGGTGAAATTGCTATGTACTGTCAGGCCAACGCAGTGATGACCCTGAAGGAATACCTCTGTGATTACGCTTCTGAGAAGACAGTTCAGTCCGGTGAAAAGGTTATTGAACTTGAAATTCCAAAGATCAATCACGAAAAGGTTCGTCTCTCTTCTGTCAAGCGTCTAAAGAGAATTGAAGAGGGGGAACGCGATTTTCGCTACTAATCTTTGATCTTTGGTGGACTATTTCCTTGTTGGGAATAGTCCAGAGCCTTTTATTGAGTTTCTTTTGAAATGTATTTTCTACTCATAGAAATATCCTGTCAGTAGGTAGTCGACCCTATATCTCATTTCTAAGTAATTCACTTAAATTATTTGTAGAACTTCCTCTAGAGGCGAAATAAGTGATTGTCTGTTTTTATTAACTTATTAAATTCTTCCTGAAAGAACTGCTGTAAGTCTAAAATCACACCATACGAAATATTTTGAAATTATTTTGCGAAATAAGTTATGGATAATGTTTTTCTTATTGTGTCAGTAGCAATGGTTTTAATTGTTGTGTTGATGCGGTTTAAGTTTCCAATTGGTCCAGCAATTTTGTCAGGTGGACTTTTTATTTGGGTGTTTGAATCTTTAGAACTCATTGCTCTTTGGGATTCCCTAACACAAACGTTGCAACAATGGAGAACATGGGAACTTATTCTTTGTCTTTATTTTGTGATGTGCCTTGAGGTTGAACTTAGAAAGAGTGGAACACTGGCAGGTATTGTGAAAACAATGCGGAATGTATTTTCTAGCAATAAGGTCACATTAGCTGTTATGCCTGCTTTTTTAGGTCTGTTACCGTCTGTAGGTGGTGCTCGCTTTTCAAGTCCAATCGTTAAGGAAGCATCTAAAGGTATTGATATTGATCCCGATGAACAAAGTGCCGTTAATATTTGGTTTAGGCACATATTTGAATTCTCTAATCCGTTAATGCCAGGCATGATCCTGGCTTGTGCCATTTCAAGTGTTTCCATTGGGACCTTAGTTGTTCATATTGGTTGGTTGACGATTCTCTGTTTTGTTTTGGGATGGATCATTTTGATTCGACCTTTAAAGATAACAAATTTAGACCTAGCAACCAACACAACAGGGGACCACACGATTGATTGGAAGAGTGTCTTTCTTGGTCTAGGTCCTGTATTTTCTGTGATGTTCCTAGTCATCGTTCTTAACGTCTCCGCAGCGTTATCGATGGGTTTGGTTGTGGTTGGTTTTATTCCGTTTTTCTACCTATTAAAGAGGCCAGTACCAATTCTAGGCATATTTTTAGAAAGCTTAGACCGACGACTCTTTTTAAATGTATTTCTTATCCTGTATTTCATTCAAATTTTGACCGTAACGGGAACTTTACAGGACATAGTTGATGGAGTACGAGCTGCGGATCTTTCTCAACCATTTTTATTTGCTGTTTTAGCTTTTATTTTTGGGCTAATTACTGGTATGAGCCAAGGTTATATTGCGATGGTCCTTCCGTTGGTTGCTCTAATGGATCCAGGTAATGTTGTACTTGTTAGTATCGTTATGGCGTTCGGTTTGGCTGGTCAAATGATTACGCCTACTCATGTTTGTATTTTAGTTACTGTTGACTATTTCAAATCGGATCTTTGGAAAACGATTTTCAAAATTGCTGTTATTTCTGCACTTATGTTAAGTATTTTTAGTGTTTGGACTTATCTTCGTTATTATTCGGGAATCATTTAAACACTGAAAAAAGTAGAAGTATTATTATTAATTTGATGTGGTATTAACCCTAACATGAATTAAATATTTTGTTAATGAGATTTAATGGATTTTGTGGATTTTATTTTTTAAAAAAAGAATGGAATCTGTTGATGTTATTGACTTAGTATAAAAAAATGACGCAACTTATAGACGAGTTGCAAAAAAAAGAGTAACTTATCACATTATGATAACAACCTCATTCAAAGGAGAATCTCAGATGGCACAAGCGCCGGAATTTAAGTACGCCCCGATGTTCCAGGTCGGAAAAGATGATACAGAATACTATCTTCTTTCTAAGGAAGGTGTTTCTGTTGGCGAATTCGAGGGCAAGCCAATCCTTAAGGTAACTAAAGAGGCATTAACAACCCTGATTAATCGCGCATTCCACGATGCAAACTTCATGTTGCGTCGTTCCCATAATGAAAGTGTAGCTAAGATTCTTCGTGATCCAGAAACCAGTGATAACGATAAGTATGTTGCTTTGACAATGTTGCGTAATGCTGAAATTTCAGCAAAGGGTATTCTTCCTGTATGTCAAGATACGGGTACAGCCATCGTCCATGGTGAAAAAGGTCAGCAGGTTTGGACTGGTTTTGAAGATGAAGAAGCAATTGCAAAGGGTGTTTACAAGACATATACCGAAGACGCCTTGCGTTATTCTCAGAACGCTCCATTGAGCATGTATGAAGAAGTTAATACTCGTTGTAACTTGCCTGCTCAGATCGACCTTGAAGCTACTCAGGGTATGGAATATCGTTTCCTTTGCGTTGTGAAGGGTGGTGGTTCTGCCAATAAGTCTGTTCTTTTCCAGAAGACTAAGGCTATTTTGAATCCTAAGTCTTTGGTTCCATTCCTTGTCGATCAGATTAAAGAATTCGGTACAGCCGCCTGTCCTCCATATCACATTGCATTCGTAATCGGTGGTACTTCCGCTGAAAAGACAATGTTGACCGTTAAGTTGGCCTCTACAAAGTACTACGATAATTTACCAACAACTGGTGACGAAACTGGTCGTGCTTTCCGCGACGTTGAATTAGAAGCTCAGTTGTTAGAAGCTGCAAATAACATCGGTCTCGGTGCTCAGTTCGGTGGTAAGAGTTTAGCTCATGATATCCGCGTTGTACGTTTACCTCGCCATGGTGCTAGCTGTCCGATCGGTGTTGGTTTGAGCTGTTCTGCCGACCGTAACATTAAGGCTAAGATTACACAGGATGGTCTTTTCATTGAAAAATTAGATAACAATCCTGCTGAATTGATCCCTGAAGAATTCCGCAAGGAAGGCGAAGGTCAGACAATTAAGATTGATTTGTCTAAGCCAATGGATGAAATCCGTAAGGAATTGTCCAAATATCCAGTTTCTACTCGTGTATCTATGGACGGCACAATCATTGTTGCTCGTGATATTGCTCATGCTAAGTGGAAAGAACGTTTGGATAGCGGTAATGGCTTACCTGAATATACTCAGAAGCACCCAATTCTTTACGCAGGTCCTGCAAAGACTCCAGAAGGTTATGCTTGTGGTTCTATGGGCCCAACAACAGCTGCTCGTATGGATCCGTATGCTGATCCGTTCATGGCTGCAGGTGGTTCATACGTCATGATCGCTAAGGGTAACCGTACTCAGGTCGTAACAGATGCTTGCCAGAAGTATGGTGGCTTCTACTTAGGTACGATTGGTGGCGTAGCTGCAGCTCTGTCTGAAGCTTCCATCAAGAGCATCGAATGCATTGAATACCCAGAATTGGGTATGGAAGCTGTATACAAGATTGAAGTTGAAAACTTCCCATGCTTCATCTTGGTGGATGATAAGGGCAATGATTTCTTCAAACAGATTAAACCACGTTGCGAATGCAAATTGGTTAAGTAATTTGCCTTATAAAAAATACTATTCTTTATAGATAGTCTTGAAAGTCCTCGGAGAAATCTGAGGACTTTTTTGTACTAATCAAAGTATTTCGTATTTCCTATAAATCTAGAAGATTTAATTAAGTTAGTTACAGCGCAATATAGGGAAAGAAGACAAGTTATTGTGCATAAATTTTCGTTTATCCAAGCGTAAATATTTACAATATTTCTTATTGTGAAATGAGAATTTGTTTTGTAACAAGACAAATAAAAACTCTTAAAGGTGTTCATTTTGGATATAACGATCATTGCACTTTTAGCGTTGTTGGGTTGCTTTACTGGATTTATGGCTGGACTTTTAGGGATTGGCGGAGGGCTAATTATTACGCCTTTTTTGATTATGCTGATTCCTCATAGTGTTATTGGTCCTGAATATATTACACATGTGGCTATTGCTACCTCACTGGCAACTATTGCATTTACATCATTATCTTCTGTACGAGCTCATCATAAAAGAGGAGCCGTGATGTGGAAGTTGGTCGCCGGTGTGGCTCCTGGGATTTTGATAGGTTCTTTTCTTGGCGCACAGATTGCCGGGTCGCTTTCCACATTTTGGATATCCCTGATTTTTAGCCTCTTTGTCGGTATGTCTGCTTATAAGATGTTTAGGAATAGGGCTCCGTCAGCTAGTCGAGAACTTCCTAAGTTACCAGGTCAGTTTGGAGCTGGTACTGTCATTGGAATCCTGTCTGCACTGATCGGTGCCGGTGGTGGCTTTATTTCAGTTCCATGGATGGTCTGGTGTAATGTAAAAATGCATAATGCAGTGGCTACCAGCGCTGCGTTCGGTTTCCCAATTGCCTTTTTTGGCACGGTCGGTTATATCGTCAGTGGATGGAATCTACCAGGTTTACCAGGATGGCCTATTAACTTTGGTTATATCTGTATTCCAGCATTGTTTTGTGTATCAGCAACTAGTGTGTTGTTCGCTCCATTGGGGGCTAAAGTTGCACATTCGATTAATGTAAAACCGCTGAAACGAATCTTTGCATGTTTACTGTGTGTACTCTGTGCTTATATGTTATTTAAGGCCTATTCTGCTCTGTAACTTGAGAAGAATAAGAATGTAATTACTGAAAAGCAAAAATAAATTTTATAGAAAGTTGACCAAAAACATAAAAAATTGGATCATCACATAATGAGTTAGGATTGCTCGATCCGGGCTTCAAGCTAATAAAAAAGGGGAAAACCATGGAATCACTGGTGGCTAATACGGTAGCAATTAATCGTCTACTAGCTCGATATGGCGTGAAGTTTGGTATCTACAAAAATAATGAGTTTCATGAGCAACTGTTTCCATATGATTGTTTACCAAGAATCATAGAAAAGGATGAGTTTGAATATATCGAAAAGGGCTTAATTCAAAGAGTTAAAGCGCTTAATTTATTTTTGAAAGATATTTATACCGAACGTCGAATCATTTCAGATAACGTTATTCCGGAAGAGTTCGTTTTTTCATCAAGTGGTTTTTTGAGTCAGTGCGATCAATTTGTGCCACCAAAGGGAGTGTTTTCTCATATTTCTGGTATTGATTTAGTTCAGGCCAAGGATGGTGAATGGTACATTTTGGAAGATAATCTCAGGATTCCTTCGGGAGCTTCCTATCCTTTAATTGCTAGAAAACTAGCTCGTCGAGCCTCTCCTCAAACTTTTATTGAAAACGCTATTGATAGTAATGCGAATTATGCAGATCTGTTACGCGAATGTATGGAGAGTGTTAAAACGGACGGTATCTGTGTCATCATGACACCTGGAAGATACAACTCCGCATTTTTTGAACATAGTTATTTAGCAGAAGTAACGGGTTTCCCACTCGTTATGCATTCCGACCTTTTTGTACAAGATAATCGTCTTTATGCAAGAACAACTGAGACGCGTTCTGTACAGGTGGGTGCTATTTATCGTCGCATTTCTGATGAATATTTGGATCCATTAACTTTTAATCCAGAATCATTAATTGGGGTTCCTGGCTTGATGAGTGCTTATCGAGCCGGTAATGTCGCCATCATTAATGCCCCGGGAAATGGGGTAGCAGACGATAAGGGAATTTATTATTTCGTTCCCAAAATGATCGAGTACTATCTAAAAGAGAAAGCAATTTTAAAGAATGCCCCGACTTACCTTCCATTTTATAAAGAAGATCGTGAATACTGCTTAGAAAATTTAGAACGTCTCGTGATTAAAGATGTTTCCGAGGCTGGTGGTTATGGAGTGCTTTTTGGTCGAGATTTAAGTCAGGAAGAGTTGGCACAGTGGCGTTCTAGGTTGGTTAATGAGTCTCGTCGTTTTATTCTTCAAGAAGTAATTGATTTTCTTGATTTACCCATTCTTGAAAATGGGGCTCAAGTCTATCGTAAGGCTGATTTGAGAGCGTTTGTAATCTCTTCGGCTAATGGTATTAAAGTGTGGCACAGTGGATTGACTCGTTTTTCTCGAGTTGAAGGATCTTTTGTAGTTAATTCATCTCAAGGTGGAGGTTTTAAAGATACATGGGTTTTATCTCGATAGAGCAGAGTGAGAATCTTTTCTGGTTGGGACGCTATGTTGAACGCGTGTATCTCACCTTGCGTAATTTTGACCAACTGTATGACGTACTTTTAGATAAAGATGATCGGGCTTATGTCGCCTATTGTGAGAATCTGAATATCGAAAATATTTACGAAAATGAAATAGATTTCATTTCTAGGTATCTTTTTGATTCAAAAAATCCAGATTCTGTTTATGCAAATTTGTCTCGAGCTTACGATAACGGCATTGTGCTTCGTAATGTGATTTCGAGTGCATCTCTATCCTATCTTCAAATGGCCTTAGATACTTTAGAGGAAGGAAGAAAAACAAAGTCCTGCATTTTGTTGAATCAACAGGTAATCGATTATCTTTTGGCTTTCTGGGGTTGTATCGATGACTATTGCGATTCTCATCAAAGACGCAATGTCATTAAGGCGGGTCGATACATGGAAAGATTAGATATGCAATTGCGTTTGCATGAATCATGGAATCGTATTGACGTCACAATTCATAAGTTGGAACGAAGATTAGAAGGCGCTAGGTTATCGTATAGCGCAGAATGTATTCGTGCTTTACTGAATTATTCACGTTTAGGCTTAGATGATAAGTTGGCGTATAGCGAAGCACTCGGTATCGTGCACAAGTTGGTTTAAAAGATGAAAAAGTTTCTGTATTCACTACGAACGGATTTGCAATTTTCTACGGCAATACGTCAACATACTTTTTTGTTGCGGGCGACTCCTCGAGTCTATCCATTTCAAGAACCGCTGAATACGGCATTAGTTTGTCAGCCTTCAAGTCGGTTAAGTTCTGTCGTTGATGGATTAGGAAACTTGGTTCATCAAGGTTATATTGATGAACCTCATGATCGTTTCGTCTTTTGTTCTACGGGTGAGGTCATTATTGACTCGAACAAAAAGGACCTTGAAAAACCTCATCCTTATTATCGACTAGAAACTTCGTTAACAAAACTTGAGGGAGACCTGAAAAACTTCTATGACGATAATTACATTCAAGGTAGCATCGACGAGAAGGTGATGCACTGGATGACTCAATTAAGTCGGAATTTTTGCTACCGAACGGGGATTACAGGTACTCAAACCACTTCTGCAGAAGCCTTTGCAATGGGAGGTGGTGTTTGTCAAGATTATGCACAGATTTTGTTAACTTTGCTAAGATCCGATAACATTCCTTGCCGATATGTGGTGGGGTTATTGGCGGGAGAGGGAGCTTCTCACGCCTGGGTTGAAGTTTTTAATGACCATTTTTGGTTAGCTGTTGATCCGACACATACCCGAATTTGTAATGATGAGTACCTCAAAATTTCACACGGATTGGATTTTTCGACCTGTTCGGTGGAAAGAGGAATGTTTATTGGTGAAGCTAGTCAGGTTATGTCAACAAAAGCATTGATGAAGGAAGTTTAATTGATTCAGGAAGTTGTCTCACTTAGGTTGCCCGTTTCAGAACACTGGGTGGTAAAAAAAATCGGTTAATACCTTTATCAACGACTCAAGAGAATATTTCAGATCTAAAACGTCTTTGTGTAGTCACAGGGATTCACGGGGATGAGCTGGAAGGACAGTTTGTTTGTTACGAATTAAATCGTCGTATACAACAAAATCCAGAGTGTCTAAAAGGTATCGTTGATATTTACCCGGCCTTTAATCCCCTAGGAATCGATACTCTTCAAAGAGGAATTCCTTTATTCGATTTAGATATGAATCGAATTTTTCCAGGAAATGATCAAGGTGCTGTAGCGGAATGGGTTGCTAGTCAACTGATTGAAGATCTTCGTGGTGCTGATGTTGCTATAGATATTCATGCAAGTAATATTTTTTTAAGAGAAATTCCTCAAGTTCGCATTAATGTTAATACTGCTGAGGAATTGGTTCCTCTAGCTAAAATGCTCGATGTAGATTTTGTATGGATCCATCAAGCGGTAACGGTATTGGAGTCAACTTTAGCTCATAGTCTTAATAGCATCGGAGTTAAAACGCTTGTGGTAGAAGCTGGTGTTGGTATGCGCATCACTGAAGATTATGGTTTGAGACTCGTTAATGGAATTTTGAACTTATTAAAAAATTTAGGAATGTGGACGGGGCCTGTGGACTTTGTTCGTGATCCAATTGTGTCAGCAGACCGATCTGTTAGTTTCATTAATTCTTCTGTAGCAGGAGTTTTTATTCCTGAAATTCGTCATAGTTCTAAGGTACAGAAAGGTGAGGTGGTTGGAAAAATCGTCGATCCTTTAACTGGGACTATTGTTGAAGAATGTATTTCACCGTCAGAAGGTCTTCTTTTTACACTTCGAGAATATCCAATTGTGAATGAAGGATCTCTGATTGCAAGAATTTTGGAAGAAGCAAAATGAAAAAAGAGATTCTATATGAAAGCAATAGTGCTTATCGGGAGCCTTTTGTAATTCCTGGATTTCGATTCGGCGGTGAAGAGAAAACGTTTTGCATTGTAGGCAGTTTGCGCGGTAATGAAATTCAACAATTGTATATTTGTAGCCGTCTTGTCAAACGTTTTAAAGAGTTAGAAGAGCAAGGTCGCATCCGTAAGAATTGTGGCATATTGGTCATTCCTTGCGCCAATATCTCGTCGATGAATATTGGTAAACGATTCTGGGCCATGGATAATTCGGATATTAATCGTATGTTTCCAGGTTATGATTTGGGTGAAACCACTCAAAGAATTGCATCTGGAATTTTTAAGCATATTCAAGGCTTTAAATACGGTGTTCAGTTTTCTTCCTTTTATATTCCAGGACAATTTGTAACCCATGTACGCATGATGGAAACCTCATATGCGGACATGGAATTGGCTCGATTATTTGGTTTACCTTTTGTTGTGTTGCGTAAGCCTCTTCCTTACGATACCACCACTTTAAATTTCAACTGGCAGGTATGGGATACCAAGGCTTTTTCTATTTACAACAGTGGTACCGATTCCATTGATGAGAAGGAAGCCATGCTCGTTGAAAGTGCGATCCTGAGATTTTTATCTCGAATGCATATCATCGATATGACGGTGCATGCGGGTTATGAATCTACGGTTATTGACGAAGATGGATTATTAACGATTCGAGCCGACGCGGCGGGGATCTATATTCCTTGTGTCACCCCGTTTGACGAGGTCTTTAAAGGACAAGTTCTAGGAAGAATCGTCGATTCTCTTACCGGAGAGGTTTGTTCTGAAGTATGTTCTCCTAGTGATGGAATTGTTTTCTTTAAAAAACAAGTCCCTTTAGTCATGGAACATGACTCTTTATTCAAAATAATCACAGGATTACACAAGTAATCCAATGCATTGGAAACGGGATTTAAGAGAATAATTCCCTTTTCGACTGAAGAAATTTGATTTAATTTTGATGCTGTTTTATCCAGATAATTAATTGATCTATTGATATAACTGTTTGTTTTGTAACCTAATTTTTAGATGCTAAGAGTCTTCGTTGTGCATTATTTATTAATAGTGGGTTTATTAAAACATAAAACCTACTTGACTTATAGGATATATAGGTTTATAAATTAGGTAACCAATCAAACTACGTCACAATAAAAATGTCACTGCGTAATACAAATGCTAACTTTAGTATCAATCACAGCTATGTGATTACGCTTTGCTGTCGAATGTGATCCTTTGTATTTTTGAGTTCAATGGTTCATTTTGTTTCTGAACCATTGAGTTTCTCAGTTCTCAAAATTCATTCTTATTTTTCCATCAAGAAAATATTTTGTTAAAACTATAGGAGGACGACTATGGTCTTTTCATTTAAGTCATTAATTGCAACCGTGTCTATTTCGTTGCTTGGAGCATTATGTGTATCTTCTGCCAGTGCAACTCAAACCATAAAAGTTGGTGTTACAGCAGGCCCCGCTGCGGAGATTCTGGAACAAGTTATTCCAATTGCTAAGAAGAAAAATCTGGAAATTAAGCTTTATGAATTCCAGGATTACGTTCGTCCTCACGCTGCTTTAGCGGATGGTGAACTGGATGCAAACGTCTTTAGCACCAAAGTTTGGCTAGATGCACAAAATCATGATAGGGGATATAACTTAGTTCCTGTAGGAAGAGCTTTTACTTTACCAATGGCTTTCTATTCGAAGAAATTTAAAAACTTTAACGAAGTCCCTGCTGGTTCAACCGTTGGTATTCCTAACGACAGAACGATGGTCGGACGTGCTCTTTTACTGTTGGAGGCAAATAATATTATTAAGTTAAAGGAAGGTGTAGGACTTATTCCATCGACGTTTGATATCACAAGTAATCCAAAGAAATTAAAATTTTTGGAATTGGACGCAGCGATGCTTCCACATTCTTTGAACGATTTAGCCGTCTCGGCAATTAACGGTAACTACGCTGCACTTGCTGGCTTAAATCCATTAAAAGATGGATTGATTGCTGAAGATAAGGATGCACCTTATGTCTGCTATATCGTTGTACAAAACAAAGATAAAAATGCTTCCTGGGTTAAGGACTTAGTTACCTCAGTTCAAGATCCAGCTGTAAAAAAGTTTATTGATAACAAATATCAAGGAAGTGTTATCGCAGGTTTTTAATGTAAAAGTTTTGGAACAAAGAGGTTTATAGATCGGTGTAAAAATACTTATAGAAGAGTATTTTTACACCTTTCATATTCTAGAAAATTAAATCGTTATGACTAATTGAATTTAGTAACTCCAGGGCCTTGCAATGTGCTTTTTCCAGAACTTTGTCGAATTACTTCAATACGTGTTGGAATATTTTCCTTTAACTCTTGCATGTGAGAAATGACTCCAATCAATTTTCCTTGATGGTGAAGTTTTGATAGAGCATCAAGTGCTGTATACAAGAGTTGTTCGTCTAAAGTACCAAAACCTTCATCCAGGAATAAAGAATCAATTCGAGAATTGTTACTTGTCATTTGGGACATACCAAGTGCAAGCGCTAAACTGACAAGGAATGATTCTCCTCCAGAAAGGTTGTCAACACTGCGGATTCTTCCTTCTTGATACTCATCTACAATTTGAAGATCTAAAGGACGATTTGGGTTTCTAACCAGTATGTACCGAGAGGTAATCGCAGATAACTGTCGGTTAGCGTATTCAATCAATACTTCAAAAGTAAGCCCCTGGGCAAAAGTCCGGAAGTTATTTCCGTCAGCAGAACCAATGAGCTTATTTAGGTTTTCCCAACGTTCAGTTATTTTTTCTTGTTCTTGATATAACTTAAACTTCTCTTTATATCTATTTTTAGTTTCTTGATTTTGTCTCAGACGCTCTTGCGTTATCCCCGCATTTTTTTGTGCGGTTAATAATTCTGCGTTTAAAGTGGAAAGTTCTTTTTCTAATTCGTCTTTTGGCTTTGTTGTTAAGTTTTTCTCAAGCTCAATGGATAGTTTGTTACTCTTATCTTGTTTTCGAGCCGTAATCGAGGCTTCTCGTTGTATTAAAGAATCATTTTCTTGTTGCAATTCTTCCCGCAGGTTGTCAGAAATACGTGCCGAAATAAAAGCTTGTTCCGTTTCAAAACGGTTTTCCGATAGAGCTTTTTGGAAATCTTTTTCTTGTACGAGAATTTCTTTAGCCAATGTCTCTAGCTGTGATGTATACACGGCAATAGTGTGTTCAATACCAGCAAGAACCTTCTGTTGCTCATCATTTGCATCAGACGCCGTATTACGGTTATTCATAGCTTCAGTGAGAGCTTGTTTGAGGTCTGAGTCCACTTTATCGGGTAATTGATTTCCGAAAAGATCAAAACGTTCTTTTGAAAGAGTTTTAATCTCTGACTTAAGTGAGTCTGTATCGGTTTGTAAACCAGAAATTTTTTCCTGTAATTCCGAGTATCGTTTTGAAATTGTTTCATTAGAAACGGTATCGGTCTCTATTTGTTGCGTAATTAAAGCAAGATCTGCCTTCGTATTTTGCCAACTAACTTTTCTTTTGTCTAAAACAGTGTAGTTTTGTTTTAGTTGAGATAAGGTGGTAGAAATTAAACCATAACGCTGGAAAATACGTTCTAAGGAACGCATGATCTCATCTCGTTTTTTTTGAGCTTCCGATTCGATGTTGAGATTATTTTGATGTAAGGCTTCATTTCCCTTTAAATCAGAAGTACAAACGAGAAGTTCTTCATTAATACTCGTTAAACGTTTGTGTAATGCATCTAAATTAGAGCGAATGTTCTGTAATACGGTATTCGTGGAAGCAACTTTGTCTAGCTTGCTTTCTAGATCATTTCGTCGATTTGTGAAAATATTCACTTTTTGTTGTATGACCGTATTCCAAGTGGCGGGTTTACGACCTCGAATACCAGTTAGTTCGTACTCTAATGCCTCTTGTGAGATGTCTTTTGTTAAGTTCTCGACATTTTGAGATAACTGTCCGATATGTTGTTTATTAACTTCAATTTCAGTCAATAAACGTGTATTTTCTTCATTGGCTCGACGTTCCTCTTCCATAGCAATATTCGCTTCTGAAATTGCCTTTTGGTATTTGTCGTTAGCTTTTGTATCCAATGAAAGACTTGTCGCATATGGATGATGAATGGCACCACACAACGGACAAGGACGTCCATTTACGAGTAAATGACGCATGTCTTTAAGATCGTCTACCGCTTTTTGGAAAGTAACGATTTCACGAGTTGTTTCAACTAGAGCATTTTTGTCTGCTAGTGTTTGTCTTGCTCCGGCTAGTTTTACTGCCGATAACTTCTGCTGAATAATGACTTTATCAAGTCGATCTTTACTATCCTCAACCTCTTGAATCATGGCGAGGAGTCGTTCTAATTTTTCTTGTAAAACAGCAAATTTTTGTAGTTTTAAACTGTATTGATCCAGCTCTTTACGGATAGTTTGTTCTGTTTCACTACCTAATAACTTGCTTAGTTCTCTTTCTTTTTGTAGCTGATCATTTTTAACGGTAAATTCCTCTTTTCGAATTTGAGCAATTTGTCCGTTAAGTTCTGCTATCGCTTGTTTATTCGATTCAATTATTTTTTGAATATTTTTTTGCTCGTGTTGAGCACAATCGATGCGATTTTGCTCAACATCGATTTGTTGCAAATTTTGAGCGTAAGAAGATAAATTTTCGATTAAGGCTTCGTCGCAGTCTTGTTCTTCTAATCTCTTTTGTAATTTCTTTTGTTCCGCTAAATTATTAGACAATTTTTGTCTAAGGTTGTTTTGTTCTTCAGAGATCTTTGATAGCGTATTTTGCTCTTCTGCAATCGCTTTATCTTTTTCTTTCCTTACTGATTCTAATTCAGCGATTTTTGCGTCAAGAGAACGTACATTTACGAGTACTGAAGAAGTATCGCTGTATTTTTTCTCGAGATTAGCGAGCTGTTCATCAGCAGACTTTAGTGCTATTTCTGTTGCTCTTGCCTTTCCTTTTGTAATTAATAAAGTTTTATTAGACTCTGCAAGATCTTTGTTGATTTTAGAGGAGCGCTCTCTGCGTTCTTTTAAAGTCTCATAGATAGGAGTAATAGAAAGGGCACGCCTAGCACTTTCTAATACAGGACGTTTTGGAGCGAACTGATCAATTTTGCTCTTAAGTTCGTGTTCTTCTTTATTAATTTTCTTCAGTTCATCTTGATAAACTTCAATCGTAGAAAGCCAGGTGATAGCTTCTTGCATTTGCTGAATGGATGCGTCACATTCAGCAATGCGTTTCTGTGCATTATCTAATTGAGACTGCTCAAGCTTTTCTGCTTCCTCAGGCATGACTGTGATGCCTTTGAGCTCGTTATCTATAGCGGTTAACTTTTCCTTTTCTGCCTTAGTGAGCTCAAACGTTAGTTTAGAAAGATCAGAGTAAATCGTTGTACCGGAAATGTTTTCTAAAAGCGGACCCCGTTCTTTTTCACTAGCGTGCAGGAAAGCGGCGAAGCCTCCTTGCGCCAAAATTACTGTTCTAATAAACCGTTCGTAATTAAGCCCTGTGAGGCCCTCAATTGTTTGAGGAACCTTAGAACGCTCACCAATGATCTTTCCGGTTTCGAATTCTGATAATTCCCATTTTGTATTCTGTAATTTTCCTTCACTATCTCCCTTAGCGCGATGTTGTAGCCAAGTGACTCGGTACGTTTTGCTGTTATGTGAAAAACATACCTCGGAAGAACAACTTGATGCGAGTCGCGACATAATTTCATTACTTGAAGTATTGACTCGGTCAAGACGAGGAGTTCGTCCATATAGCGCTAAAGTGATTGCATCAAGAATAGTCGACTTACCGGATCCCGTTGGACCCGTTATCGTGAAAATTCCATGATCTTCGTATTCTTTTGTAGTGAAATCAATTTTCCATTTGCCATACAGTGAATTTAAATTGGAAAACTCTACAGATAAAATTTTCATAATAATCGACTAAAAATGAGAATCTTTTTGTAAATAGGTGTGCAATACCTTTGAAAAAAGAGAACGAAGGTCATTGCATTGTGCTTCAGGTATACCGGCCTCTTTTAATCTTTTTTCAAAAACATCTTCCGGTTTTAATTCATCAAGGTTTTCTCCAGAAAAACCAGAGGAGGTAAGGAGTGCCACTCTGCGAGCATCGTCCCTGATTCTTAAAATGTTAAGCGAATTCGATTTCAGATTTTTTAAAAGACGTTCTCTAAGATTAGAGATGATTTCGTCTCCTGTGTAATGAATGTCAACCCAGGCAGAGCTGTTTTGTTCACAAAGCTCAAGCAATTTGCTGTAAATGGCATCGACAGTTCCTTCGATTTGTTCAAGTGTTTGAAAAACAGGAACGGTAATTGTCTCAACCGATGACAGTTTATCTTCTTTGAAATTAACCAAGATGACACTTTTTTTAGAGTGACATTCATCAAAACTCATAGGATAAGGTGCACCACTATAAAAAACACGCTGACTTTTAGCAATTTCTTGTAATTGGTGTAAATGTCCTAGTGCTACGTACTGGAAAACAGGATCAAAGGTGTCTGCAGTAACTCGTGAAAGATTTCCGATATAAAGTTCACGAACTTCATCGCCTTTTTGTACACAGCCCCCTTGAGCAAAAAGGTGACCTGTTGCTAAACAAGGAAGATTTCCTTCTCGTTTCAACAGGTGTTTGGCTTGTTCTGCAACTAATTGATAGTGCTCTTTTATACCAGCTAATAGAGCATCTTCTTTATCACTACGTGTTTCATTACCGAAGACACGTCGAACATCACGATCTCGAAGGTATGGAACCGCACCGATAATCCCGATGGGTTGATTATTTTGATCCCTTAATAACAGAACCTCGTCAGCAGGATTACTGAGTGCTGAGCCAATGATATGAATCCCAATATGTTCAAGTATTGCCTTAGGCGCGTTCAACAGTGAGGGGGAATCGTGGTTTCCTCCAACGACAACAATGTTAGAACAGTTCGTTCTTTTTCGTACTGTATCGAGAAAATTAAAGAACTGTGTTAACGCACGATTGGACGGGACCGTTGAGTCGAAAATATCTCCAGCAACAACCAGTACATCAACTTCATTGTTGGTGATGGTATCTACCAACCAATCTAAAAAAGCTTGAGATTCTTGTAAACGAGACTGCCCAAGCAACTGTTGCCCAAGATGCCAATCAGAAGTGTGAAGAACGCGCATTCGTTTTTGTCTTTAGAGATAGGCGGTTAATGAATAGCCCATGAAAACGAATGTAACGGCTAGGACGGTCCATCCCATTGTCAGAATTCGTAAGGTTTTAATGACTTGTTCGCGCTTAGCGGCGTCAACTTTCGGATCTAATAAAATTTGAGTAAAGTCACTCATGTAAGAGCCCGAAAAGCCCCCAATAATGCCAGGAAGAATGGCCCACCATAAAGACCACTTAAAATGTCCCATCAGGAAACCAAATAGAACTAAAACGGCAAGTAAAACGATATATTTAGAAAAATTTTTAGACATAATTAAAGTTCAAAAATTACTTTTAGTAGTCCGTAGTATAAAGGGGATGATAGGCGAGTATCCTTCGTGAGATTCTATGATATAAAAATTGTAAAAGCGAATTTAAAATTTCATAAAATATATAGATTCGATTTTAGAATTATATAAAGAAAACAACTATACCTGGTGTATTATTGTTGTGTCGCCTACAAAATATTACCAATGAGAGATTTTTATGAATAAGAAAATTGAACTAAAAGATGAAGAAAGAACTCGCTGTGAGGTTTGGACTCGTGTGATGGGCTATCATCGTCCAACTTCCTCTTTTAATATTGGAAAGCAGGGTGAATTTTCTGAACGTGTTTGCTTTAAAGAAGCAAAAGCGGTAGAAGCGGTGAAACATAAAGACTGTTAGTCTTTTGACGGTGTTTATTAGCGTATGACATGGGTTCTTGATCGATTATTCGGAAGTAAGTTGGTTGCTCCTAGTTTAGAGCGTAGAAACACCGAGATTATCCAGAACTGGATTCGATTCAAGGGTTGGGATACTGGTTTAGTTTCTTTCCAAATTATCGATGATCCGGCGCTATATCGCGACAACAATAATCCCGTCGCTCTTTTACGGGTAGAAGGTGATGTGCCTTTAGCTTTTTATTTAGAAATCGGTGAGAGTTCAATTACCTATGAGATGGATATTCCCGAAGGGATGTATCGACTTTCTAGTCGAGTCTGTATGGGAGCCATCAATAGTGGTATGAGTTTTTACGATTATGCTCATTTGATGCATAAGGCCTATTTGAAGGCTTGAGAAAATCTTGGGGATTGATATGAAGTATCTTAATGCGAGTTTTTTAAAACAATTAACTATAGATCTTTGTGCAATTCCAAGTGTCTCAGGCAATGCAAAAGAAGAAAATCGTTGTGCTGAGTTTATTTTAGAAGAACTCAATAAGACGATTTGTTGTACTGGAACTTTGTTTACTGCTGAAATCTTTAAGTGTGAACATGATCCATTAGAAAGAAAGGCTGTTTTAGCTTTATTGCGTGCACCTAAAGCGACGAATCGTACGGTTCTTTTAACAGGACACTTTGATGTTGTAGATACTGAAGTTTGTGGTGACTTGGCTCAAAAAGCCTTTGATTTAGAGACCTATACCGAAGCTATTAAATCGAAAGATCTCGCAAAAAATATCCGAAGTGACTTAGATAGTAACAATTGGATCTTTGGTCGTGGCAGTAATGATATGAAGGCAGGGCTTGCACTGTTTATTGCAACAATTCGCGAATTAGCCCTAGATCCAGAACTCAATATCAATATTGCTTTTCTTGCTGTTCCAGATGAGGAAGCTAACAGTGCCGGTATGCGAGGTTCTGTTAGACGCTGGTCAGAATTTATACAGGAAGAACGTCTGGAGGTTGTCGCAGCTCTGACCGGTGAACCTTGTTTTTGGACGAGCGAAACTAAAAATAGTCCTGCCTACCGTCCTTACTATACGGGTACCACGGGCAAAATTATGCCTCTTTTTATGACATTAGGGGCTGAGGCTCATATTGGATGTTATTACGAGGGGTTCAGCGCTGCTCTTCTACTAGCGCATTTAGTTACCTGTATAGAAGGTCATCCGGAGTTAATTGCCGGGCAAGGGGATAATGTTCTAACGCCTCCGGCTTGTCTATCAATGCAAACACGCCGGTCTGTGTATTCTGTGACTTTACCAGAGCGAGCCGTAACGTATTTTAATGTTCTAACCATCGAAAAAAGTCCTGATGAAGTCTTGGACTGGTGCCGTAACATGGCTGCGATGGCTACAATGAACGCTGTCGATCAACTTTCAAATAGTGCTCGAGCGTATCGTCAGAAAGGCGGTATTGCACCAGATGTTAAAGACGTTGGTATTTATACCGTTCAGAATATTCGTTCAATTGCTGAAGCTAAATTAGGTTCTGGACAACTACAGAAAAAAGAATTGGAATTTTATGAAAGCCAACCTAAAGACCTAGATGCAAGAGAACTTTCGATTCGAATGCTTGAACACTTGGTTATGAGTGCTGATGTTAAAGGTCCTGCGATTATTGTTGGCTTTGTTCCACCTTATTATCCGGCTCGACTTAATACTCAAAAGAATGTAAACGAAAAAAGATTACGTTTACTTATGGAAGATTTAACGCAACAAGCCTCTCAATTAGCCGGAGATGGTGCGGTCCGTTTAGTGGATGTATTTGGTGGAATTACAGACCTTTCATTTTTAGGTTTTGATGGCGATCGGAATGCTCTTGATGCTCTCGTAAAAAATATGCCTGGCTGGGGGAAAACGTATTGGCTACCGATCGATGAACTTTTATCGATGGATGTTCCTGTTGCTAACATGGCTGGAGCTGGTCGCGATGCTCACAAAGCGACAGAGCGACTTGAATTGACCTATTCTTTTGAAATAGCACCTAAGTTACTTTTACAGGCGATTCGTAGGTTAGGTGAATAGGTCATAGTACGCCACGAAATAAAAACGAAGTCTCGTATTACGGGGTTGATCGATTTTGTTTCTGTCGTCGTTTCGTCGTAGTTTGTCCACCAATTCCCCAATTGTCCATAGGAACTTCTTCAATGATAACAACGGTTGTTTCTGGATTTTTACCGAGCACCCTTTGTAATAAATCAGTGACGCCTTGGATTAATTCTTCTTTTTGCTTTAAATTTGGAGCTTCTGCACCGCCTGTAACCTTGATATTAACGTAAGGCAATTTGACCTCCGAGAGTTACGATAGAAAATATTTAAGTCAATTTAACATAGTAAGAGATATTTTTTTCAGTTTAGAATCTACAGCCTCTACTCATTGAATGGTAAATGATCTGTTAGAGTTGCGTTGCCATTGGTGAAGTAGTACAAATCAAGAAAAAGAATTTGACCAATACGAGTTAATCTAAATCAGATTGTTTAAATTCTTTTGTTGGAATAAATAATTTGACCGAATAGACACTAAGTTGTTGATCTCGGAGATATTCGTCACAGGAATATAGTATGCAACCTCAGCTGGATACATCTAATTTACCCAAGATTCCTTTATGGACAAAAGTAAGGGATTTTGAAGACATTATTTATGAAAAATGTGAAGATGGAATCGCCAAGATTACGATTAATAGACCAGAAAAGCGTAATGCATTCCGTCCATTAACCGTTCGTGAAATGGAAATGGCTCTGGCCGATGCTCGTGATGACGAAAAAATTGGTGCCATTATTCTAACGGGGATGGGAGAAAAGGCATTTTGTTCTGGTGGTGATCAAAGTGTCAGAGGTACTGGTGGCTATGTGGGCAATGATGGCGTTCCTCGACTGAATGTTTTGGATTTTCAAAGACAAATCAGAACCTGTCCTAAGCCGGTTATTGCTATGGTTGCAGGTTGGTGTGTTGGCGGAGGACATGTACTTCACATGATGTGTGACCTGACAATCGCTGCGGATAACGCTATGTTTGGTCAAACGGGTCCTAAGGTTGGTTCTTTTGATGGTGGCTGGGGAGCTTCCTACATGGCTCGCATTGTTGGTCAAAAGAAGGCAAGAGAAATTTGGTTCCTGTGCCGTTTCTATAATGCTCAGCAGGCACTCGATATGGGGCTTGTCAACACTGTAGTGCCTTACGAAAGTTTGGAAGCTGAAACGGTTCAGTGGTGTCGAGAAATTTTAGTGAATTCTCCGATTGCGATTCGTTGTCTGAAGGCGGCTCTTAATGCTGATTGCGATGGACAAGCTGGTTTGCAAGAATTGGCAGGGAACGCAACTTTACTTTATTACATGACCGAAGAAGGCAGAGAAGGTAAACAGGCTTTTCTGGAAAAACGTCGTCCAGACTTTAAGAAATTTAAGCGTCTACCTTAATCAAAAATGTCGGCGAAAGATTTTTCGATATTTTCTGCAGCAAACGAATGCCCAGACTCGCTCGCAGTTCGTACTAACGAGCGAGATTGGACATTTTCGGAGATAGCTTGTTTAGTTCAGAAAAAAATAAAAAAAATCCCTGAAAACGAGCAGGTTTTTCCACTGATTGCTTCTTCTACGTTGGATACTTTGGTGGATATATATGCTCTCTTAGAGCTTAGAAAAACAATATTGTTGATACATCCGAAGCTAACCGAGTTAGAAATAAAAAATCTACTTTCTAGTTTTCGGTGGTCCGAAGGTGGTATCTCTGAAGATTGTGCAGTGATTCTCTTTACTTCAGGAACAACAGGAAAACCCAAACCAGCAATGATTTCAAGACGGGCACTAGTAGCAAGCGCCGAGTCTTCTGCCTGCAATATTCCTCTAGAAAGAGGAGACGTTTGGCAACTTTCGATTTCTCCAGCTCGAATTGGAGGATTTTCGATTGTTACTCGTTCATTACGGGCAAGATCTGCTGTTAGCCTACCTAGTAAGTTTGAGCCGGAACATTTTGTGGAAGAATTGATCGATCAAAAAGTGAGTTTTACTTCATTGGTTCCCACGATGTTGGCTATGATTTTTGATCGTTTTCCAAACTGGACACCTCCTAAAACTCTTAAAGCGATTCTTTTGGGTGGTTCCTCGGCCTCCCGAGCATTAAAAGAAAAAGCCTCAAGACAACAAGTTCCTATCGTCATTACTTACGGGATGACTGAATCTTCAAGTAATGTGGTTACGACTCCCTATCAAAGTCGTTTTGAAGTAACTGAGGGTTGTGGTCAGCCTAACGCAGGTGTTCAACTCAGAATCAACCAAGGCATTGTTGAAGTTAAAGGTCCAATGCTTATGGATGGATACTGGAGGATGGAATCGATAGATCGTGATGAATGGTTCTCCACGGGTGATATTGGTTTTTTAGATGAAAAAGGAAATGTTCATATTCAAGCTAGAAGAACTGATGTTATCGTCAGTGGAGGAGAAAATGTCTACCCTGTTGAAGTCGAAGAAGCTTTAGAGACGATTGATGGAATCAAAGAGGCGAGAGTAGTTGGTATGTCAGACGATATTTGGGGTGCTATTGTGACAGCTTTATTGGTTCCTAAGTCGTCCGAAAAGATTTCAAATGAGACGATTGTGAAAAGCCTTTCAAGAATATTGGCACAATATAAGTCTCCTCGCCGAATTACCTGGGTGTCTCATCTGCCAGTGCTTTCTAATGGTAAACCGGATCGTACGGCAAAAATATTAGAGGGTTTAACGTTTGAAATGCTCCACTATACGCATCATTGATAGCGATTTATTGCTTCATCTTGCATCAAGCGGAGTTACAATCGAAAAATCAATGGGAGAAATGGATAAATAATGTCTGATTATCAAGATTTTCTGCATTTTGGTTTAGCTCCAGAAATTGTTAGTGCAATCCAGACGTTGGGTTATGAAAAACCGACACCGATCCAAAGTAAAGCGATTCCGATTGTTCTTCAGGGAAAGGACGTGATGGGGGCGGCTCAGACCGGAACAGGTAAGACTGCTGGTTTCGGTTTACCCATGTTGCAAAAGATTATCAATAAACAGACCAGAAGCGTGTCTCCAGCGCGCCATCCTCTACGGGCCTTAGTGTTGGCACCTACGAGAGAGTTAGCGGAACAAGTTGCGGGAAATATTAAAGGTTATGCCTCAAAGAGCTTGTTAAGAGTTGCATCTGTGTATGGAGGTGTCGATATCCGTCCTCAGGGTGATGTTCTTCGACAAGGTGTCGAAGTGCTTATTGCTACTCCAGGACGCCTATTAGATCATTTAGAACAAAAAAATATTTCTTTATCTCAAGTTGAAATTCTGGTACTAGACGAAGCAGATCGAATGTTGGATATGGGATTTCTCCCGGATATTTCTCGTATTGTTCAGCAAATTCCTGCATCTTCGCAAAATTTGATGTTTTCAGCCACTTTCTCTCCTGAAATTAAAAAGTTGGCTAAGAATTTCCTTAAAGATCCCATTATGGTCGAGGTGGCTCGTCAAAATGCGACGGCTTCAACGATTCAACAAGAACTCTTCTTGGTTCGCGAAAGTGAAAAGACCGATACGCTTTTGGAACTTCTCAGAGACCGTTGTGAGGATGTCGGTAAAGTTCATCAAGTTATCGTTTTTGTTAATGCCAAGATCACAGCTCGACGTTTAGCACGACAGCTCGAGCGTTTTGGTGTTAGTGCAGATTCTATCCACGGAGATAAAACTCAAGAAGAGCGTTTAAAAACACTACAAGACTTTAAAGATTGCAAGGTTAATGTTCTAGTGGCGACCGACGTCGCAGCTCGTGGATTAGATATTGCAGAATTACCGGTTGTTATTAACTATGACGTTCCGTTTAATGCAGAAGATTATGTTCATCGTATCGGTCGAACGGGTCGAGCCGGTTCTAAAGGTTTAGCGCTTACCATTATGACAGGAAGTGAAGAAAGGAACGTAGAGGCTATTGAGTTATTGACCCGTCAGAAGTTTGATCGAACGGTTTTCAATCCGGAAACGGCTCCAAGATACGAAAGAAGAGAACGAAAGAACCGTCATATATTCCGTAAATCCCCTGATGCTTATTCGGTAAGTGTTCGTAAGGCAACAGAGGATCCGTTCTTCTCACAGCCCTACATACCGAGTCATTCGGGAGAAACTGAGGCTTATAGGGCGGATTGGGATGTAAAAAGAGAACCAAGTAAGTCTCCAGTTGCAGCTCTCCTGAGACCTTTACCGAAGAAGGCAACACAAAATTAAATTATCTGTAGCCCGTATTTCTCTTTCCAAAGAAGGGTGGCTCGTTGGTAAAACTGCGTCAGATCATCACAAGGAAAGGAATTAAATCCAAGATGATTCCATGCAGATAGCAAGGCCTGTTCAATTTCCGTAGGGTTGATAGGTTTTGCGTTATTTTGTTTCGATAGTTTATTGCCATCTTCTCCCAGAACGAGGGGAATGTGCATATAAGAAGGTGTAGAAAAGCCTAAAGATTGCTGTAGTGCAATTTGTCGAGGCGTGTTATCTAGGAGATCTTGTCCTCGAACAATATGATTGACTCCTTGAAAAGCATCATCACAAACCACTGCAAGCTGATAGGCCCAAAATCCATCGGCCCGTTTTAAAACGAAATCTCCCACTTCTTTTTCAAGATTTTGTTCGAAATAGCCACAAATTCTGTCTTGAAAAGAGATCGTTTCATTTTTTACTTTAAAACGCCAGGCACGAATTGCCCGATTATCCGTGCGATTTCGACAGGTACCTGGATAAACATTTGAGGGTAAACCGAGTAATTGTTGTTGCTCTTTAATTGATTTGCGACTACAGGAACACCCATAAACTAGTTTTTGTTGAACTAATTTTTTTAGTGTTTTTTGATATGCATCGAGTCGTTCTGATTGATAAAAAATAGGCCGATCGGAGTGCATTTCTAATCGTTCAAGAAGCTCGAGTTGATGTTCAATAGCTCCTGGTTTTTCTCGAAGAGGATCAATATTTTCGATTCTTATCAACCAAATACCGTTATGGGCCCGCGCATCTAAAAAACTTGCCAAAGCACAAGCTAGGCTTCCAGCATGAAGTTCTCCCGTAGGAGAAGGAGCAAAACGTCCAACATATTGATTCATTTTGATGACCTAGTTTTTTAAACTAATCAAAAGAAATATACAAAAACTTTTCCTGAATACGACGTTTTTGTTCTCCTTCAATTTCACGACGTTTATCGATGTACCAATCAATAAATTTTTGAACGCGGTGCAGTTTACCAGCTTCACGGGTTGAAGCGATATAGTTGTCTAGGTTAGGAATGTGCCAACCATCTAAGACAGGTACCAAGTCTCCAGACATGATTTCATCAATGCAATGATGTAAAGGCATATCTAACACGATACCACAGCCCTGTTTCGCGGCTTCCTTTGCTAGCAGTATGTTATTAAATCGGATTTGCGATTTAAATTTGAATCCGGATTCTTTATCAAATCGCTTCAAAATAGCTGAATGTGGTCGAACGTTACCTGTGTAAATTACTCCAGCATGCTCACTTAGGTCTTCAGGCCTGTGAGGTGTACCGCAGACTGCCAGATAAGAAGGTGAAGCACAAGGAATAAAGGCGGAGTGTGTTACCCAGTGTTCGATCAAATTAGGATTATCAACGGGACCGTAGTAAAGCATAATGTCCGACTGTCCTTGCATGAATCCTTTAGGATTGTCATCACCGATAACATCAAAAGAGATACTAGGATTTTGCTGTTGAAATTCTGCGATAAGTGGAACAACTTGAGTTTGCAAGAATCCGGGCATCGCACCAAAACGGATATTGCCACTTTGAGCATTACGGTCTAAGTGAATTTCAGAAAATGTGTTTTGTAGTTGGTGAATCAAAGGTTCAATGCCATTTCTAGCGACAAGAGCAGCTTGGGTTGGACGAATTTTCTTTCCTGAGTGTTCAATGAGTCGACAATTAATTTCGCTTTCTAGAGCTGAAAGCATTCGAGAGATTTGACTTCTTTCGAGATTTAATTGTCTTGAAGCTCTGCTGATTGATCCTTCATCTAAAACCTTAAATAACATCTCCCAAATACCGAGATGCCATTTTTTTTGACTATTTTTTGCCATTATTTATCTCTAATTATATGTGCATATAAATCACGATTTATTGATTGAATTTTAATCATGTTTATTGTTTTTAAAAATCTTTTTAAAACGGGAAATGTTATAGCTATTAAGTTTAAAAGTTAACAATTAAAAATCAGAACATTATTTTTATTTATTCTTCCATATAGCTTCACGATCTGTGTAATAAATTCACTATTTATCTGTGTATAAGTAGAACGATATAACTGTTTCAATATTTTACAATGTCTAAATACTAAGATGATGTAAAGGGGGAACTATGGCTGTTTCTACGATTCCTTGGGGTAGAGATATACCTAAAGCTTCTAGTGAAGAAGCACTTGAAAAACATTGGGCTTATTGGCAGAACCGAATCAATCGAGCTTCTTTAGTAATGCTTAAGGAAGAAGGGATTGTTTCAGCAGAGCAAGCTAAAACGATTGCTCGAGCACAGAAGCGGGCAGAAGAAATTCAGGCAGAACCGGATCGTGCTGAAATACAGGATATTATGCCTTTGGAAAAGCTACTTATTGAAGAGTGTGGTCAACTGGCTACGCTGATTCATACGGGTAGAAGTCGGCAAGATATTTTTGCAACACTGTATCAAGCTCGTTTAAGACTTTCTTTATTAGATTTTTATGATGAGTTAAATGTCCTTCGTTCCACAATGTTGAAAATTGCGAAGGATCATGTCAAAACATGGATGCCAGCTTATACCAATGGTGTCCAAGCAATGCCGATCACATTAGGCTTTTATTTGTGGGCTTTCTTAGAGTCTTTTGAACGTGATGCAGATCGTCTACAAGAGGCTTGGGCTAGAGTTAATCAAACGGCTCTGGGTACAGCTGTGTTAGCTTGTTCCGCTTGGCCCTTATCTCGTAGTCGTTTAGCAGAATTATTAGGATTTGATAGTCCAATTGAAAATGGACTAGATAGTTCTCAGGTAAGTTTATTTGATATTCCGATCGAAGCCGCTGGTATCGCTTCTAACGTCGCCGTTCGAATTACAACATTAATGCAGGATATTGCACAACAATATTCACAGGTTCGTCCGTGGTTGTTATTGGATCAGACCGCTGCTTACGGTTCATCTGCTATGCCTCAGAAGCGTAATCCGGGCATTATCAACAAGACTCGAGGAAGAGCGTCCGATGTGATTGGAGCGGCTCACACCGTTACGATCCGTGCCCATAATCTTAATCTGGGTATGTTTGATAACAAAGACAGTATTTCGGATGACAGTAATGCTGTTTATGCCAAAGCAGTCTATATGTTGGAGTTGGCCAATTGGGCTTTCTCTATGTTGAAGGTTAATCCCGAACGGGCATTAGAAGAGCTTAATAATGATTGGACCTGTACGATGGCTCTTGCAGAAACGCTACAAATGCGTTTCGCAGTTCCATTCCGAGTAGGTCATACATTTGCAAGTCAGATTGTGACTGAAGCTCGTGCAAATGGATGGCTTCCAATGACGTTCCCGTATGAAGAAGCACAAAGAGTTTATAGCGATATTACTCAGAAGCTCTTAGGCGAGACAGGTTCTTTGCCTCTTTCTGATGCTGAATTCCGCGAAACTTTAACACCGGAGTATGTGGTTAAAACTCGTGTTGGATTGGGTTGTCCGTCTCCAGAGTCAACCGAATCCGGTCTAAAGAAGATAGAAGAAAGACTGGCTATCGACTCTCAATGGTGTGCTTTAAAACGAGATCAACTCAAGCAAGCAGATGCAGTTTTAGATAAAGAATTCGAAAAATTATTTTAAAAAGAGTCGTTTTTAATTTGTAGTAGTTCTAAAGGAGGCTATATGATTTGGATTGGGCTAGGTATTGTTTTAATTACCTTTTGGCTTATTTATAAAAACTATGAATCTCGCTTGGTCTTAGCACTTTCTGGTATTGCGATGACCGTTATTGGACAGTACGTCTGTGGTTCATCGACAACTCTTCCTGTTGCTATTCAGGCTTTTACAAAAACCTTAGTTAACGGTGGTTTAGTGCCTGTTATCGTGACGGTCATGGGTTTTGGTTATGTCATGACCTACACTAAATGTTCAGACCACCTTGTTAACGCTATGGTTCGTCCTTTAATGCGCGTGCCTAAGCTCGTTATTCCGGGTACTGTTATCATTACTTGGATTCTTAACATTATTTTACCGTCTGCTGCTGGTATCGCCGCGGCGGTCGGTGTTCTCTTAATTCCAGCTCTGATCGCTTTGCGTGTACGTCCTGTGATGGCCGCTGCTGCTGTGTTTGCTGGTACATGGGGTTCTGTTGTTAGTCCAGGTTTAATGTTTAATCCACAAGTTGCTACGATTGCCTTCAATGCAAAGGAAATTCCAGCTCCTGATGCTATGATTGTGATCATGCAGGAAGCATTGCCATGCGCTATTGGTGCTTTGGTCGTTGCGATCGCTTTAGCTGTTGTCTGTATGTTTGCTAAAGAAGGTGTCGGTTCTGTAAAAGAAGATGTTGCGCAAGCTGAATCCCTAAAGGAATTCAAAGTAAATTGGGCTATGGCCTTCGTTCCTGTGTTGCCTCTTTTCTTACTGGTTATTGCTTCTAAACAGGTAGGCTGGTTACCAACTAAGACCTTCTCGGTTCCTGTATGTATGCTGATCGGTACCGCTGTTGGTTTAATTGTTGCGATTTGTAATAAACAGAAGGTTGGTGATGCATCCAAGAAGTTCTGCCGTGGTGCAGGTGATGGCTTCTGTGATGTTGTCGTCTTGATGGCCGCAGCTTCCTTATTTGCAGCTGGCATGAAGTCAATTGGTTTGACTGGCTCTTTGGTTGATATCATGAAAGGCTCTCAATCCACAGCAATGATTGCAGCCGCAGTCGGTCCTTTTGTTATGGCTGTTATTGCTGGTTCTGGTAACGCCGCTGCTCTTGCCTTTAACGAAGCCATTACACCACACGCTGCTGACTTCGGTATGACCGTTGTTCAGTTGGGTTCCGTTGCTCAGATTGCTGGTGGCTTAGGTCGTACTATGTCCCCAATTGCTGGCGGTGTAATTATTTTGGCTGGTATCGCTGGTGTTAACCCAATCGAAGTCGCTAAGAGAACCGCAATTCCTGTCATCTTAGCTTTGATTGTCGTGACCGTTTGCATGTACACACTTTAACTAGTTAACTAGTTCTTTAACGAGGATCTCCTGAATTTCACATTAGGGGATCCTTTTTTAATCTTCGTAGTTAAGAGGTTTCTACTTTCGATTTATTGATATTAATCGTGTAATAAGGACTCGGGATTACGATGTCATTAGCAGTACAGGCGTTATTGATTGCGTTTAAAAAAGAAGCTTCAAGGCGATATGGTTCCATCAATTCTTCTGGATTAATCCAGACGACAAGTTCGCAATTAATGCCAAAATCTCCAAAACCTGAAATGCCACATTCGACTTCATGGTGTTTATCTGGTGGAATGCAATAGGGAACGGCAATCGCTGCTTCCTCGATCACTCTTTTTACTTTCTGTATGTCACTACCGTAGGGAACTGAGAAGTTGAAAGTTCGTCTCGTACCTCGAGGATTTAATGAGTAGTTTGTGAAATCTTTGTTAATCAAACTAGCATTAGGAATAATGATGTTTTGTCCCGTCTTCGTTTCGATGCGCGTGGCTCGAATGGTAACCATGTTAACGCGACCGATATCTCCTTCAGGAGTACGAATAATGTCTCCAATACTAACGGCTCGTTCTGACATGAGAATAAGCCCGGCAACAGAATTATTGACAATCGTTTGAAGACCAAAACCAATACCAACTGAAAGAGCGGAAACGAAAATTGCAAAATGAGTTACAGGAAGTCCAATTACGGATAGTCCAATTAACATTCCAATAATGACAATTCCCCAGCGAACAATTTTTCCAAGCATCGAGACGGATTCTTCCCGAAGCGAACCATACTTGTGCGCTAGCCGGTTAATAGAGGCCTCACTTAGTCGACTCAATACGATACTGATTATTAAAATGATTAACAATTCAAAAATATCGAAGGTATTGATATTTGTTTGGCCAATACTGAATAAAGTAATTTTTAGAGGGCTTAAAAAATTTACAGAATCTTTGAAGATATGATCAAAAAGATTTTCAGAAATCATTATCAGGACTCACTGAGAATCAAAAAGTTGTAAGTCAACTGTAATGATTTAAGTCCTGATGAATATTGAATTGAGCCCTAAAACAGGAAGGTACTAAACGTTTTGGTCCAAGAGGACTCGGTTAATAAACAACGAAAAATCTTGAATTTCTTCTTCACATACAAAGTGTGATAGGCCTGGGTAAGCGTGAATATCAAGTTGAGTTGCACCGAGTTCTTTAAGCCTATTGGCTGACGCCTGTGTTAGTGTCGGAATGACAATGTCGTCTTCTAGACCATAGCCTAAGAAAATAGGAGATAGATGACTTGTTTTACAGGGTTCTACAGAGTGCATTAGAGGAAGATAAGAACTTAAAGCAAAAACTGCTCCGATAGGTCGATCCATTTTTAAGGCACAATAAAGAGCAAGGCATCCACCTTGAGAAAAACCTCCTAATAAAATGCGCTCTCTTGGAATTCCCCGAGACTCCTCTTCTGCGATTAACCGTCTAACGAGATGCCAAGCTTTTTCTAATCCGACTTCATCTTCTTTTTGAAGTGACTCAAGAGAGTAAAGATCATACCAGGCTCGCATTGGATAACCATTGTTCATCGAAATGGGGCAATAGTCTGCGTTTGGTAGTACCATGCGTGTATTTTCTAGTTTTCCACCCAAACGTATTAATTCATTTCGGAAACTAGAAAAGTCTGTAGCATCGGCTCCAAGACCGTGTAAAAGAATAATCGAAGAGTTTGCCTTTTCTTGAGGTTCTTGAATAATCGCATCGATAATTTGAGGACGCTTAGCAGATTTTGGGCGAAATGCTCGTACAAAGGCTGGATCCGTTTCAATAGAGGGTCCTCCAATCAGTTCAATGCAATACGGAACGGAAGAAAAAATACCTTCTACTTGCTTTTGAGGCAGTCCCTCTAAAGTTTCAACAATAGCCTTGGGTTGTCCAGGAAGATTGATAATTAGACAAGCATGATTTTCAGTTTCACGTAAAACCGCTACTTGTCTTGAAAGAATAGCCGTCGGTACAAAATAGGCTGAAACAGCTCTCATCCGTTCACCAAAACCAGGTAGTTCTCGTGTTGAAATGGCTAATGTTGCCTCAGGAGTTACATCTCGGCGACTTGGCCCTGTGCCTCCTGTGGTTAGAATTAAATCACAGTATTCTGTATCCACTAGATCACGAAGCGTTGCCTCGATGATGGGTTGCTCATCTGGGATTAATTTTTCCACCAATACCGTTGGGCTTAATAGGACTTTATTGAGCCAATTTTTTAGTGTAGGCCCTCCTTTATCTTCATAGACTCCTGTACTAGCTCGGTCGGAAATGGAAACAATGCCAATTTTTACGAAATTATTCATCGTTTTGTTCGTCAGCGTAGAAATTAAGTGGTGGAAGTACTAATGCATAAATCAGACGATAAAGTTCACGAGAGGCCTTAGGAGGCTTATTACTTTCTTTTTCTTTTCGGGCAGTTCGAATCAGTTGACGGACTTGCTGGATATCGACTTCAGGGAATAATTTGATGAAGTCAGATAAAGTTGAATCGTCCGCAATCAATTGATCTCTTAAGTTTTCTGCCTTATGGAGCGCAGCGACCGAAGCTCGATCCTGTCCCGTAGCTCGATCAATAGCGGTACGAACTGCTTCAGCATCTAATGCACGCATGTATTTACCGATAAGTTGAAGTTGACGTCTTTTTGCACCAAAAGACTTAAGGCGATGAAATTCCTTAATTTGTCCCATGATTTCATCAGGAAGATTGACCTTGGCTAAGGTTTCTTCTCCTAGCTCCGTTAATTCTTTTCCTAGAGCCTGCATGTGCTCAGCCATGCGTTTTTTTTCACTTTTGCTAGGACCTAAAAATTCATCGTCTTCTTCGTACTGTTGATTTAATCTATCTGAAATCATATGTAATTGATGTTTGGTTAATCTATTGTGGCTTATGATAAACAATTCTTCTATTTTAGCGATGAGTGATCGGTGGTAATGTCAGAAAATCTAAATCTTAGTAATTATTCTCAGATGCAAACGCTTGTTGAAGAAGCCCTTTGCTATGCAAAAGAAAAAGGGGCCAGCGATGCTACGGCTGAGGTAAGTGAAGATAGCGGACTTAACGTCAATGTTCGGGGATTAGAGGCTGAGACAATTGAATATACTCACGATAGAAATTTTTCTGTTACGGTATACATTGGGAAACGTAGTGGTAGCGCTTCAAGTGGTGATTTAAAACCAGAAGCGATTCGAAGAACGGTACAAGCAGCTTTAGATATCGCTCGTTACACCTCAGAAGATCATTACTGTGGTCTTCCAGAAGTCTCTGCATTGTGTTCTTACCCTAAAGATTTGAATTTATATCATCCGTGGAACGTTTCGGTTGATGATGCAATCGATTTATGTGTTCAATCTGAAACAAGTGCTTTAAACACTGACTCTCGAATCGTTAACAGTGATGGTATTTCACTTAATTCAACGGTTGGACGCTTTGTTTTGGGTAATACAAAAGGTTTTTTATCGGGTTATCCGTATAGCACTCACTCTATTTATGCTTCTGTAATTGCTAAAGATAAAAATGGAATGCAAAGAGACGGATGGTACTCAATGGATGTTGTACCACAAAAGCTTTGTAATGCTCGGGAGCTCGGACGTATCGCAGCGCAACGAGCGGTGTCAAAACTGTCACCACAGACAATTTCACCAAGAAAATGCCCTGTGATTTTCGAGGCACCCGTTGCGAAGACGCTAATTAATACTTTCAACAAAGCGATTGCTGGGTCTAACTTATACCACAAATCTTCTTTTCTTTTGAATAAGTTATATCATCCTGTCATGTCAGACGGACTTTCATTGTACGAAAATCCTTTTGTTGAGGCTTGTTATGGTTCCGCTCCTTTTGATGAAGAAGGGGTTTCAGGTTCAGAGCGCTTTATTGTTAAAGATGGTGTTTTGCAAAACTATTATTTGAATAGTTATTCAGCGCGAAAATTGAATATGGAAACGACTGGAAATGCGGGTGGTCCTTATAACGTATACCTACAGTGCCAGCCTCAAATGTTAGAACCAGATTTACAGTCCCTAATCAAAAGAATGCATTATGGTTTGTTGGTAACGGAAGTTTCTGGTCAAGGGATTAATTTGACTAATGGCGACTACTCCCAGGGTGCAAGTGGTTTTTGGATTGAAAATGGGAAAATTGCCTATCCAGTTGATGGAATTACGATTGCTGGTAATTTGCGAGATATCTTTTTAGGTGTACAAGCCATAGCAGAAGATTTGGATTGTAATGGTTCAATTGTTACAGGATCTATACTTGTTGAAGAAATGACTATTGCAGGAAATGGATCTGACTAATTGCGGAGTTATCATTGAAAAAGTATGAAAAAGGTGCAAGGTACAAAAACAAGGAGAGAATCAATGCAGAAAAAAGACATCAAATGGGATGAACTCGGGTTTGGATATCAGCCAACAGACTTTCGTTTCGAAGCACGTTGGAAAGATGGAGAATGGTCTGAAGGTCAATTAACGGATAATCCAAATATTGAGTTAACCGAAGCCGCGTGTGTTTTCCACTACGCACAATGCTGTTTCGAGGGATTAAAAGCATATGAAACAGTTAACGGCGATATCGTAACGTTCCGCCCCGATCAGAACGCTACTCGTATGTCTAAGTCGGCTACTCGCTTAGAGATGCCTCCGTTCCCTGAAGATAAATTTGTTAAAGCCGTTGAAGCGGTTGTTCGTGCGAATGCTTCTTGGGTTCCACCCTTTGGAACTGGAGCAACGATGTACATTCGTCCTGTTATGATTGGTTCTGGTCCTCAGATTGGAGTAGCTCCAGCTCATGAATTTATTTTCCGTATCTTCGTTATGCCAGTCGGTGCTTACTTTAAGGGGGCTGTTAAACCATTGAAGTTGCAGGTTGCAGACTACGACCGCGCCGCTCCCCGTGGTACCGGAGACATTAAAGCAGGCTTGAATTATGCAATGAGTTTGCATCCAACCATGGAAGCACACCGTGCAGGCTATGCTGAAAATATCTATTTGGATCCAGCAACTCGTACTTACGTGGAAGAAACCGGTGGAGCTAACATTCTTTTCGTCAATAAAGAAGGAAAACTGATCGTTCCTAAGTCCGATACGATTTTACCGTCCATTACCCGTCGCTCTTTAGTAACGGTAGCTAAGGATATTTTAGGTTTAGAAGTGGAAGAAAGAACCGTTCGTTTTGACGAAATCAAGGATATGGCTGAATGTGCTTTGTGCGGTACTGCAGCGGTTCTTGCTCCAGTCGGTATGATTCATTCTGAAGCCGGCGATATCTATCTCCCAAGTGGTATGGATGAAATGGGTCCAATCTGTAAGAAGCTTCGTGAAACTTTAACAGGTATTCAAATGGGAGAAATTGAAGGACCTGCGGGTTGGGTTCACAAAATTGAACTCTAAACAGATCGGTTCGTAATTGAATTAATCTAAATTGCATTGATCAGGTTATTTGATATTGAGATGATCGGTATTAAATAGCCTGATTTTTTAGGATCAAAAAATAACCCCGTCAGTAAGTAGTACTACCAACGGGGCTCAGTGTTCTGAGATTTAAATGCAGTCGAACAAATTAGCGAGAAGCTAAACGTCCTTTCCATTCACAAACTTGAAGGCTGACTTGTTCAGGGGCGGTTCCGCCGACGTGGTTACGAGCGGCAACCGAACCTTCCACGGTAAGGTAGGTGTAGACATCTTCATCAACCTTGTCATTGAAAGAACGCAAGTCTTCTAAAGAAAGTTCGTGAAGTTCACAACCTCTTTCTGAAGCAAGGCGTACTGCACAACCAACGGCTTCGTGTGCATCACGGAACGGCAATCCCTTGCGGACTAAGTAGTCTGCGAAATCCGTCGCAGTTGCATAGCCTTCGGTAGCAGCCTTTCTCATCGAATCCTTCTGAACTTCAATGCCTGGGACCATTTCTGCAAAAACACGCAAAGTGTCACGAATCGTATCGATGACATCAAAAACAGGTTCTTTGTCTTCCTGATTGTCGTGGTTGTAAGCGATCGGTTGAGCTTTCATAAGAACAAGAAGGCTAACTAAATGGCCAACGACACGACCAGTCTTACCACGAGCAAGTTCCGGTAAATCAGGATTTTTCTTCTGGGGCATAATTGAAGAACCCGTTGTAAAACGATCTGGTAACTTAATAAAGGCAAAACGTGAAGTCATCCAGATAACAAGTTCTTCAGAAAAACGTGATAAATGAACCATCAAAAGAGATGCAACAGAACAGAATTCAATTGCAAAGTCACGGTCGCTTACAGAATCTAAAGAGTTGCGAGTAGCGCATTCAAATCCTAATTCTCTAGCGGTAAATTCTCGGTCAATCGGGTAGGTAGTGCCAGCCAACGCAGCTGCACCCAACGGACAACGGTTAAGGCGTTTACGACAATCGAGGAGGCGTTCACGGTCTCGCTCGATCATTTCGACATAAGCCATTAAATGGTGACCGAAGGTGACAGGCTGAGCAACTTGTAGGTGCGTAAAGCCTGGCATGATGGTGTCTGTATTCTTTTCTGCTAATTCGACAATACTGGTTTGAACCTGGTTGATCAGATTCAAAAGCTGGTCAATCTCGTTGCGCAGATATAAACGGATATCAAGGGCAACTTGGTCATTACGGCTACGGCCTGTATGAAGACGTTTTCCTGCATCTCCCACCAGAGCAGTAAGACGAGCTTCGATGTTGAGATGAACATCTTCTAACTCAAGTTTCCACTCAAAAGTTCCATTTTCAATTTCTTCGCGGATTTGCTTCATTCCACGTTGAATATCGTTGTGGTCTTGCTCTGAAATGATGCCACATTTAGCAAGCATCTTGGCATGCGCAAGAGAACCTGTAATATCTGCTAATGCCATACGTTTATCAAAATTAACACTGGCAGTATATCGAAGTACAAAATCGGCAACTGGTTCGGAAAAACGACCACTCCAAGCTTCCTTTTTAGAAGCAAGTGGATCAGCGTGAATTTTGACGTGGTTAGTATTCGACATAGGTGACGAAATATAGAAATAAGAAAAATTTTAATTATACTGATAGTTACGAGTTAACTTGATGTATAAAAATAAAAATTTTTACTTATTGGATCTGTATGATCTGAACTTTATTTTATTTAGACTCACGAAGATTGTATTTAATGGAATCGAAGAAAATGCCCCATTTAACTAATTGTGTGATCGCTACTCGTGAAAGTCCTTTGGCTCTGTGGCAGGCTAAGCATGTTCAAGCACTTTTGATGGAGCGATATCCTCAAATTCAGGTCGATCTTTTAGGTATGACAACTAAAGGAGACCAAATCTTAAATGTGACATTATCCAAAATAGGAGGTAAAGGGCTTTTTGTTAAGGAGTTGGAAGCCGCTATGCTTTCACGCCAGGCTCATATGGCCGTTCATAGTCTCAAAGACGTTCCTATGGAGCTACCTGAAGGATTTCAACTCGTTGCAGTTATGAAACGAGAAGACCCTAGAGACTGTTTTGTTTCTCCAAAATATGAAAAACTTGAAGACCTACCTGAAGGAGCGGTGGTCGGAACTTCAAGTTTGAGACGGGAATTAATGCTTCGTTCTCGTTTTCCGCATCTACAAGTTCGATCCATTCGCGGTAATGTCGGAACTCGACTTTCAAAATTGGATCGCGGTGAGTTTGATGGTCTCGTCATGGCTACTGCAGGTCTGAAACGTTTGGAGTTATCCGATCGCATTCGTCAAATTATTCCAGCTGAAATTTCGCTACCATCTCCGGGTCAGGGTGCCTTAGGGATTGAAATTTTGGATGGTGATCAACCGATGGTTGATTTTTTAGGTTTCTTAAACGATAACGAAACTCGCCTTTGTTGTGTGGCTGAACGCGCAGTTTCTAAGGCTCTAGGAGGATCTTGTCAGGTACCACTTGCGGCTTACGCTGTAATTGAACAAGAGAAAATGATGCTTCGAACTCTCGTCGGTAATAATAAAACCGGTGAATTCGTTACAGCTGAAGTGGTGGGAAATGCAAGTACACCGTTAGAAAATGCCTCAGAAGCGGTCGAGATTTTACGATCCAAGGGTGCAGATCGTCTTCTAAAAGAAGTTCTTGGGTAACAAGAGTATGAAACATATTCTTCTTATGAAACCAGGTATAGACGGTCAAGTACTGTTTGATTGCTTGGTTCAAGAGGGATTGTCATCAGAACAAATCCATTTATGGCCTGCGTTCCAAATAGAAGCTCCAAAGGATCCGGAGACCGTTAAAGATGAGCTTCTCCGAGCGGCTCAGGCGAGTATCCCAATTGTTGTTGTGAGCCCCTCTGCGGTGGAACAAATTGCGTCTTTGATTTCGGAGTGGCCTGAAACGACTCGATTTGCCACAGTTGGGGAAGGAACCGCTAAAAGGATTAAGTCGAAGTTTGGTGATTTTCCGATTCTTTATCCTAAATGTTCGATTGCTCAAAGTGGGAGTGAACGTCTTTTTGAACTTTTTAGAGCTGAAGGTATTCCCAAATCCGTTCTTATCGCAAGAGGTCAAACAGGACGTGAATATCTTAGAGAACATTTAGAGGCTTCAGGTTGTAGCGTACAAATAGTGACGACCTACAACCGTATTCCTTTTAAAGCTCAACCAACAGACAAAAGTTGGATTCAAGTAACGAACAAGGCACCCGTGATCTATATCACAAGTAGTGATGCGATCCAAGTGCTATTAAGTAACTTGAGTAAAGAAGAGCAAGCATGGATTAAAAAAGGAATAGTTTTGACGATTCACGAAAGAATTGCAGACGTTCTGGCTCGTTGTGGATTTAAGGATGTTGAAATCGTTGATCAAATCAACGTCCTAACTCGTATAGTTTCTCTATCTCACTCTATTTAGAGTTAAAATCAAAAATTGACTATTTTGTAAATATCACAAAGGAATTCGTCATGAGTTTGAAAAAAGTTAGTTCCGGTCGCGATTTGCCAAACGATTTCAATGTTGTTATTGAAATCCCAGCTCAAAGTGATCCTGTTAAGTATGAAGTTGATGAAGAAAGCGGTGCTCTTTTTGTGGACCGTTTTATTGGTACTTCAATGCGTTATCCTGCTAACTACGGTTTTATTCCTCAAACCATTGGTGACGATGGAGACCCGGTTGACGTATGTGTTATTACGCCTTTCCCTCTGATGGCTGGTTCTGTTGTACGTTGCCGTCCTTTGGGTATGTTACTGATGGAAGATGAAGGTGGTGGCGATATGAAGATGTTGGCCGTTCCAGTCCCCAAATTGATTCCTCGCTACAACAAGTGGAACAACATCGATGATGTTCCTGAAGATTTGTTAGCTCAGATTCGTCATTTCTTTGAACATTACAAGGATTTGGAACCAGGTAAGTGGGCCAAGGTTTCTGGTTGGACTGGCCCAGAAGAAGCTGCTAAGATCATCCTCAAGGGTGTTGAAGCTTACAAAGCTCAGAATGCTTAATTAGGCATTATTAAACGAAGCTCGGATTACTCCGAGCTTCATTTTTATTGGATTTAAGGTGCCTAAAATAGGCCATTGAGTATAGATTTGTTCTCAATGAAAATTAAATAACACACAGTTGGTGTAGTGAAAATTATGGAAACAGCAAAAGTATTTGTAGCTCAGATGTCGCCAAATACGGGAGATGTGCCGGAAAACTGTCACACGATTCTTTCTCTAGCAAAAGAAGCGAGAGAACAAGGGGCGGATGTTCTTCTTACACCTGAGTTGTCGCTGTGTGGTTTGTGCCCAAAAGATTTGCTGTTTCAAGAAGAGTTCTTAAATCGTTGTGCTCAAGGTTTAGAAATCCTTTGTGAAAAAAGTAGTAAGTATCCTGATTTAAAAATCGTGGTTGGTCTTCCTCTTAAAGACCCTCATGGAATAAAAAATGCGGTGGTTCTTATTTCTGAAGGGAAGATTCTTGCTACTTACTTTAAAAAGAATTTATCCACATATTTAGATGAGTCACGTTATTTTAAAAGTCATAATGAAGTGTGTCCTTTAACTTTTGAAGTCAAAGGAATTCAGTTTGCTCTTTGTGCTGATAGTGATCTTTCTGAATGTTCGTTTACAAAAGATGATAACAACCAAACATTATTGGTGTTAAAAAGTTTTCCTTATGAAGAAGGGAGCCTCGATCTCCATATACAGTCAATTAACCAAATTGTCTCTTCATACGAAAAAAGTGTTATTAGTTTAAGTTCAACTGGTGCACTTGATGGTCTTGTAATGGGAGGTTTATCCATTGCATCAGATCAGGATGGTGTTAAAAAGATGCTTTCCCCCTTTGATGAATCGACCGCTTTAGTCGCAATCACAAAGCAGGGAATTTTAGGGGTGCCTGAGAGCGTAAAAAGCGAGAGCTTAGGTGATTATTACAAGGCTCTTGTTGTTGCTCTAAAAACCTATGTAGAAAAGAACCGATTTAAGGGGATTGTTTTAGGACTTTCTGGCGGAATCGATTCAGCTTTGGTTTTAAAGATTGCAGTTGATGCGATTGGTGCTCGAAACGTTCTTGCTGTGATGATGCCTTCTTGCTATACCTCTCAGATGAGTCTAGACGATGCTAAGGCTCTGGCTTCCAATGTTGGGGTCCGATATGAACAGATCCCAATCACTCCTGCTATGGAGGTCTATCAGTCAATGCTGATGAAAGAATTATCAGGACGTCCTGAAGGAACGACTGCAGAAAATCTTCAGGCCCGTATTCGGGGTATGATTCTAATGGCTATTTCAAATCAAAAAGGATATCTTGTCCTAGCAACGGGAAATAAGAGTGAAATGGCCGTGGGCTACAGTACCTTGTATGGTGATTTGGCTGGAGGTTTTGCACCGATTAAAGATGTATATAAAACTCGGGTCTATGAGTTGTGCCACTGGCTTAATCAATTAGATCCAAAGCCGGTATTTCCGCAAAATATTTTAGATCGTGCACCAAGTGCTGAATTACGTGAAGATCAGAAGGATCAGGATAGTTTGCCTCCTTACGACACTTTGGATTCTATTTTGAAGCGGTATATTGAGGCAGGTCAATCCCTAAAGGATATCGTTGATGCAGGTTTTGACGAAGCTATCACTCGGAAAGTCATTTCAATGATTCACTTTGCTGAATTTAAGCGTCAGCAAAGCCCGATTGGTACTAAAGTAAGTAGTCGATCTTTTGATCAAGATTGGCATTTTCCTATTAGTAATAGTTACAAAATTTAAGGCATTTGATAAACTCTCATGAATCAACTTATGGAGTTCGAAATTGAAACAAGTCGTTGCGATTATCAAACCATTTAAATTAGATGAAGTTCGTGAAAGCCTTGCTGATATTGGGGTACAGGGTATGACCGTATCCGAAGTCAAAGGGTTTGGACGTCAGAAGGGACATACAGAGCTGTATCGTGGTGCAGAGTATGTGGTGGATTTTCTACCAAAAGTTAAAATTGAATGTGTGTTAGATGACGCCCTTGTAGATCAGGCAATCGAAGCGATTATGAAAGCCGCTCGCACCAATAAGATCGGTGACGGAAAGATCTTTGTCTATCCCGTCGATGAAGTTATCCGTATCAGAACAGGAGAAACGGGCGCCTCAGCTGTTTAAGCTGTTGCGATGTTTTTAGGAAGACCTCCAAAATTTCATGAAGAACTTTTGGAGGCTTTTATTTGGGAGCTAAAAGTACTAAAAGAGCACCAGAACCCCCGTCATTTTCAGGTGCTTGAACGAAAGCAAGAACTTCTTGGCGTTGTACTAACCAAACCGGAACTTTGTTACGAAGAACTGGGATTTTGGCAAAAGAACCAAATCCTTTTCCATGAATAATTCGGACCACTCGATTACCCATTTTACGTTGTTCATTGAGAAACTGAACCACGGTGATTCTTGCGGAATCGGCTGTATATCCATGTAAATCAAGGGTTGCTTTCACAGACCAGAAACCCCGATGTAGTTTTCGCGGAACATCTGGTGCAATCTGTGGTTGGCGATAAGACAATACATCACCGCTTTCAAGGAGATGTTCGATCCCAATGTCGTCTGATAGCGAATCTTCTAAAACTGCTTTTTCATCTAATAGACGTTGACGTGGAATCGGTGCAGGCTTCGGTTTTGTCTGTACTTTTTTCCCTTTGGTGAAATTTTGAAAAGAGACCCCTAGACGAGACATTTCTTTTTGAAATTCGTCTAGACTTTCTTTTTTCGATTCTTGAAGCAATTTTTCTTGTTTAATTCTTTCTTCTTGCTCGGCAACATGGATCTTAAGATTACGTTGTAGAGCAAGAAGAGACGCTTCACAGGATTTTTTCTTTTTCATTAAAGCGATTTAAACGAGTTCTTTAGATTCGAGATAGCTTAACGCATCTAGAGCTGCCATACAGCCACTTCCAGCAGAAGTAATCGCTTGTCGATAAATCAGATCCTGTACATCCCCCGCAGCGAAGACCCCCTCGACGCTTGTTGCTTGAGAAGTACCGCTACTGGCTCCCTTAGTCACAATAAAACCGTTTTTAAGCTCTAACTGACCTTCAAAAATCTTAGTATTAGGAGTATGGCCAATCGCAATGAACACACCGAAAAGATCAACTTCAGATACGGAGTTGTCTTTTACATTTTTAATTCGAACCCCGGTGACACCACTCTCATCGCCCAAAACTTCATCAAGAACGCAGTGTTCATACAATTTGATCTTTCCGGTTTCAGCTACTTCTTTGAGTTTTTTAACCATGATCGGCTCGGCTCGATATTTATCTCTACGATGGATCATGTGAACCTTAGAGCAGATACCGGCAAGATAAATCGCTTCTTTAATTGCCGCGTCGCCTCCACCCACAACAGCCACTTCTTTATTCCGATAGAAGAAACCATCACAGGTTGCACAAGCCGAGACTCCACGACCTTTGAATTTGGTTTCACTTTCTAAACCGAGATATTTAGCACTAGCTCCCGTACAGATAATGAGAGCATCACAGGTGTACTGATTTAGGGTTCCAACTAAGCGGATTGGTTTTTCATTAAGGTGTGCTTCGACAATTTCATCAAAGATAATGTTGGTTCCAAAACGCTCAGCATGTTCTAACATGCGTTGCATTAACTCGGGCCCCATAACCCCTTGTGGATCACCAGGCCAGTTTTCAACCTCAGTTGTTGTTGTTAGCTGTCCACCTTGTTCCATGCCGGTAATGAGAGTGGGTTGTAAATTAGCGCGGGCGGTGTAGACCGCAGCCGTGTATCCGGCAGGACCAGAACCAAGGATTAAAACTTTTGAATGTTTAATTGCGTCAGACATGTTCGTCAGATCCTATAGAATAAGATAATATCGTTTCATTATATGAGTGCCTGATAGGTTTTATCTAATAAAGTCTCTGTTTGAGTACGTATGCAGTCAGCTGAAAAAAGTAAAACACCGAATTCATCCGATCTTGATATTTTGCGAGGCCCTTCAAGTTTGGATGACACAGAAGTCGCAAGTATTAGTTTATTTTCCCGAGGATATGGATTCATTGTTTTTGTACTGATGTTGATTGTTATCAGTACGTTTTCATTAATGCTCTTTACTTATCATCCTCAAGATTCAGGGTTTTCTCATGTCAGTAACGTGGATCATTATGAAAATTTATTTGGAGTTCACGGTGCATGGGTAGCTGATCTTGTGTACTTATTACTTGGATGGTCGGCATGGTTTGTCGTTGTTGGAGCTATCTACATTTTAGGTAGAAACTGGAAACGTCTTAGAGGGCGTCTCGTTGGAGAAACGAGCATACCTTTTGGCCTACGAATAATTTCTTTTTGTTTATTAATTGTTTCCTCGAGTTCTTTTTTCTTTTTGTGTTTTCATTCTCATGCACCGAACCTTCCAGCAACGAGTGGAGGCATGATAGGAAGTACGTTTGGAACTATGGTCATATCCTTGATGGGAATGACGCTGGCATCTATAACGACATTTCTTTTGAGCGCTTTGCTCGCTTCTGTTTTCTTTGGATTCAGCTGGCTTGGTGTTCTTGCGGGTATGGTGAATCTGATTGAAAAAATTTACCTAAAAATACGACAACATAAAGAACATAAGCAAGACGAAAAAGTGGGGCAAGAAGCTCAAATTGAAAGGCAGAAAAAACGAGAAGAAAATAGTTTGAAGATTTCTAATATCACAGCGGAAGAGAATAATTTACAAAAAAATACTACTACCATTGTTCGTGAGCTAGATAAAGCTCCTATTCCATATACTCTGGAACCTAAGGCAAAACCAATTGGAGTATCGGAACAAATTCCTTTAGGAATTGAGATAGAGGAACCTAAAGGTTTGCCTATTGACGAACCAGAAATTGAGAATGATTCAGGTACAGAAGAGCAGGGAATTCCGGGGTGTACTCTGTATGCTAAGTCAGGTGATCAATTTGAATTACCAAGTACTGCTCTATTAGACGATCCTCCCTATGAACGACCTCAAGTGAGTGCAGAAGAACTCCAAGAAACAAGCTTGCGTATTGAAAGTATTCTTAATACCTATCATCTTAAGTCTAAGGTCCTTTCTGCCTTGCCCGGTCCTGTCGTAACTCAATTTAGAGTTCAACCAAGTGAGGGAATTTCTGGTAATCGTTACCAGAAGGTCGCTAAAGATTTGGCACGTTGCTTAGGAAAGCTAGACGTACGAGTCGTAGAAAATTTAATGGAAGCGAACTGTATTGGTCTAGAAATTCCAAATGGCTTGAAACAGACGATTTTCTTAAAAGAAATTATTAATAGTAATAAGTTCCAAGAACAATCATCGAAACTAATTTTGTCTCTTGGAAAAGATATCGCAGGATATCCAGAGGTAACGGATCTAGCTAAAGCGCCTCACTTACTCGTTGCTGGTACCACTGGATCCGGTAAATCTGTCGGTATTAATGCCATGATTCTTTCGATGCTCTACCGGTGTACTCCAGAAGAATTGCGACTCGTTTTAGTGGATCCTAAAGAAGTAGAGTTTGCACCTTATGAAGGAATCCCGCATCTGCTGACTCCGGTCATTACCGATATGATGAAAGCAGTTCATGCACTTAAGTGGTGTGTGAAGGAAATGGATCGCCGATATGGTCTTATGAAGCGTGTTGGTGTTAAAAAAATTGATCTATTGAATGAGAAAATTGAAGAGGAAAGAGCTAAGGGAGGCTTTATTCCGAATCCGTTCTCTTTAACACCAGAAAATCCAGAGCCATTAAAGAAGCTTCCTTACATCGTGATCATTATTGATGAATTAGCGGATTTGCTTTTGACTAATGGTAAGCAGGTTGAACCACAGATCATGCGTTTAACGCAAAAAGCCCGAGCCGCGGGGATGCACCTCATTATGGCAACCCAACGTCCAAGTACCGATATTGTGACCCCGATTATCAAAACTAATTGCCCAACTCGAATTAGTTTCCAGGTATCGAATCGTTATGACTCACAGACGATTTTAGGTGATAGCGGTGCGGAAAATCTCTTGGGTCATGGTGATATGCTCTTTATGTCACCAGGTCGTCCATTCCGTCGTATCCATGGTGCTAACGTGACCGATTATGAAATTCAAAGAGTCACGGATTTCTTGAAATCACAAGGAGAACCTGAGTATGTTGATGGAGTCACAGAAGAACAAGAAGTAGAAATGGGTGAAAATCCAATCAATCCATCGGGAGGGGAAAAGGATTCTTTGTACGATAAAGCGGTTCAG
>JAFTYR010000046.1 GCA_017461315.1 Burkholderiaceae bacterium
GATCGTGCGATTGCTTCTTTGATGGTACCAAGAGCAGAAGTAGAGTATCTTGATCTTGAGGATGATAGTGAAGAGAACATGAAACAGGTTCTCAATTCAAAATTTTCTCGTTTGCCGGTCTGTCAAGGTGGTATTGATGAAGTCAAGGGAATCGTGACAACACAACAACTATTAAGACAGATTGTGACAGAAGGGACAGTCAATTTTAATAATATTACACAGCCAGTTGTCTATGTTCCAGAATCTTTAACTGGGATGGAGTTACTCGAAAATTTTAGACAAAACGATGCCGCTCTTGCCTTAGTTGTTGATGAATATGGTGCGGTTCTGGGGCTTGTAACACCTCATGATGTTTTAGAAGCTATTGCTGGAGAATTTAAACCTGATACCCCAGCCGATGCTCTCGTTGTGAAACTAAAAAATGGTGCGTACGAATTCGATGGATTATTGCCGATACCGGAAATGAAGGATATTTTGGATATCGATGAGTGTCCCGATGAAGAGGACGAACGATATACCACTGTTGGGGGAATGATCATGTATATGTTAGAAAGAATCCCCAAAGAAGGCGATCGAGTCGAATGGGAGAATTGGCGGTTTGAAGTTAAAAAGATGGATGGTCGACGTTTAGACCGAGTTGTTGCTCAATGTTTGCCAGATAAAGAGTTATCAGACACTCTTAATTAAAAAAAGAATCCCGTTCGGTATAAGAGTACTAAACGGGGTTATTCTTATTGTTCATATTCGTTGAATCTTCATCAGAACCGATTAATTTACTGATGTCGTTTTCTATGGTTTGACGCATTAAATCCATTGAGTGCGTTATCTTTAAAGAGATAACGCGGACTTTTCTTAACAACCACCCTGTAATAACTAAGTAAAAAAACGCGATCGTAACTATCGTTAATATACGATAGCTATCCCAGAATACAACGAGAAAAATAAAGGAGATGGAAATTGTGCTTAAAGTAGCAAAAAGGCACAATAACACGGTGTAGCCGATTAGTGAGGCCACATGAATCGGCATCGTTTTTAGTTCTTGTGAAGCAATTTGCAAACGAGTACTTATAAATTGAGTAACGAGTTTGGCAAAAGAACTAATCGATAAAACCGTACTTAGTATTTCACTAACAACCGTCCGGGTTTCTTTTGGCATGGCATTAAGTAATGATCTATATCGATTAGGAGTCTAGCCATGTTTATAAATCCAGGTGATTACTGCGTCCATAACGGGCATAGAGTCGATTGCATGTGCGGAATTGATGATGGCTGATACGGCGTAATATCGCCCACTTGCTCCCTTAATGTAACCTGCTATGGAACGAACATTTTCAATGTAGCCTGTCTTGATGTGTGCGTAACCAGTTGCAACTTTTCTTTTTTTCATGGTTCCATCAATGCCGGAAATCGGCAGTGAAGAAATATATTCTGCTACATAAGGCGAATGCCACATTTCTTCGAGAATACGTACAGTAGCGCGAGTAGAAAGTTTAGAGTCTCTAGACAATCCTGAACCATTATCAACGTACAGTTCCTTAGTGGGAATCGATAATTTCTGTCTCCATTCTGAAACTTTTTTTCTGCTTAATTCAAGGGTTCCTATTGGATTATTTTTATCAATTCCAAGGGACAAAAATACGTTTCTAGCAATTAGATTATTGCTGTACTTATTCATGCCGTATAGTAGCTGAGATAAAGGCATGGAATCATGAAGGGCTAGAGTTTCTGATTCTTGTGGAGCCACTCCCTCCTTAACAGTTCCGTTCCATTTACCACCGGATTGTTCCCATAAAGAACGGAATATATTTTCTATGTAATCATTAGGATTAAATGCGGTGTAAATAAAATATTTTTTCCCGCACTGATTGGGGTAAGTTCCTCGGAAAATAGGTCGGTTATGCACGGAATAATCGGGATCTAATTGCTCAATCCAGTTTTGACAACGACCTTTTGCTAGAGGTACGGATTTAGGAATCTCAATATGCTGGAGTTGAGGCTCAGCATAAAGATAGGCTACACCTTTTTCTTCATTGGGCTCAAAGTAAATAGTATGAGAACGGTAATTCAGTAAAAGGGCATCGGGTCCTAAGTTATATATGCGATATCCTTTTCCATCAAAAGCGAAAGGATCGTGATAAGGCGTGTTAAATAGAGATCTATCTAGAACAAGATTGCCACTTAACTCATCAATCCCTCTGGATCTGAGTTTGTTAACCAATAACCAAAATCGCTCAATGGTCAAAGAGGGATCACCTTGTCCAACCAGATAAAGGTCATTTTCTAATATGTCGTTTAATGGATGCTCTTTGGTGACAAATTTTGTTGTCCATACTTTTGCAGGACTGAGTATTTCAAGAGCAAGGGCGGATGTAATAATTTTTTCGACAGATGCTGGTGTTCTAGGTATACGTTCATTAAATCTGAGATTTATACCCTTACCGTTAAGAGGTTTTACCGATAGAGAAAAGTCATTTGTAGCAACCCGAGAATTTTTTAATGCTTTTTGAATTGAGGTCGGTAAGACCGAACGGGGTGTTGCATAAGCGATCGGGAGAATCGCAAACGTGTATAAAACTACAAACAAAATTAAACGCATAAATTTATCCCGGTAAGAGATAAAAAGAAACTTCATTTTATCTAAATGTACGGTAAAGCATGAGATGGATGTTTGCTTGATGTCGTATAAAATTGCATCATATAGGTGTAAATACTTATTTTGAGTAGAGTTGAAATTTTTATAACGATCCTCATATAAAGTGCATTCGGGTTTTAATAGCCCATCTCAATTGTAGAAAGAGGAGTTAACAATGAAAATTCGTCCCTTGCACGACCGTGTGATCGTCAAGCGTGTTGCACCTGAAACTCGTACAGCTTCTGGTCTTTATATTCCTGACGCCGCTGGTGAAAAGCCTGATCAGGGCGAAGTTCTTGCTGTAGGTCCAGGCAAGCGTGATGAGGCAGGAAAGATTATCCCAATGGATGTTAAGGTTGGCGATAAGGTTCTCTTTGGTAAGTATTCTGGTCAGAACGTTAAGGTTGACGGCGAAGAATATTTGGTTATGCGAGAAGAAGACATCATGGGTGTCTTGGAATAATCAAGTCTACAGAACAAATAAAAAATTATATTGGAGATAGTTAGAAATGGCTTCTAAGCAGGTTTTATTTGGCAATGATGCTCGTACTCGCATGGTTCGTGGTGTCAATGTTTTAGCAGATGCTGTTAAAGTGACTTTGGGTCCAAAGGGCCGTAATGTTGTTTTAGAACGTTCTTTTGGTGGTCCTACAATCACTAAGGACGGTGTTTCTGTTGCTAAAGAAGTTGAACTGAAAGACAAGTTCGAAAATATGGGCGCACAGATGGTTAAGGAAGTTGCTTCCAAGACCAGTGATAACGCAGGTGACGGTACAACTACCGCTACTGTTCTTGCTCAGGCTATTGTCGACGAAGGTATGAAGTACGTCGCCGCTGGTATGAGTCCAATGGACTTGAAGCGTGGTATCGACAAGGCAGTCGCTGCTGCGATCGAACAGCTTCACCAGTTAAGCAAGCCAACTACAACAAGTAAAGAAATCGCTCAGGTTGGTGCTATTTCTGCAAACTCTGACCATGAAATCGGTGACATTATTGCCGAAGCTATGGACAAAGTCGGTAAAGAAGGCGTTATCACTGTCGAAGATGGTAAGAGCCTTCAGAATGAGTTAGAAGTTGTTGAAGGTATGCAGTTTGACCGTGGATACCTTTCTCCATACTTCATTAACAATCCAGACAAGCAGGTAGCTTTACTTGAAAATCCATATATCCTTCTTGTTGAAAAGAAAATAAGCAATATTCGTGATTTGTTGCCAGTACTTGAACAAGTCGCTAAGGCTGGTAAGCCACTATTGATCATCGCTGAAGATGTTGACGGTGAAGCTTTGGCAACGCTTGTTGTTAATAGCATCCGCGGTATTTTGAAGGTAGTTGCTGTTAAGGCTCCAGGTTTTGGTGATCGTCGTAAAGCAATGCTTGAAGATATCGCTATCTTGACTGGTGGTACTGTCATTAGCAACGATGTTGGCTTAACTCTTGAAAAGGCTACTTTGGCTGAACTCGGTTCTGCTAAGAAGGTTGAAGTCAACAAAGAAAGCACAACTATCATCGATGGTGCTGGTAAAGAAGATCAGATCGAAGCTCGTGTTAAACAGATTCGTGCTCAAATGGAAGAAACTTCCAGTGATTACGATCGTGAAAAACTCCAGGAACGTGTCGCTAAGTTGGCTGGTGGTGTTGCTTTGATTAAGGTTGGCGCTGCAACCGAAGTCGAAATGAATGAAAAGAAGGCACGTGTTGAAGATGCATTGCACGCAACCCGCGCTGCAGTTGAAGAAGGTGTTGTTGCCGGTGGTGGTGTTGCTTTGATCCGTGCTAAGCAGGCTATTAAGGACATCAAGGGCGACAATTCTGAACAGGATGCTGGTATCAAGATCGTTCTTCGCGCAATGGAAGAACCATTACGTCAGATCGTTCGTAACGCAGGTGATGAACCAAGCGTTGTCGTTGATCGCGTTGCAAATGGTAATGGTAACTATGGTTTCAATGCTCAGACAGGCGAATATGGTGACATGCTTGAAA
>JAFTYR010000047.1 GCA_017461315.1 Burkholderiaceae bacterium
GGTGACTTAGCGAGCCGACGTGGTCAGGTAACGGGCACGGCAAACATGGCTGGTGGCATGATGATTATCTCTGGAACCGCTCCACTTGCTGAGTTGGATGGTTACGCTGCTCGCCTTAATGCGATCACTCAAGGAGCTGGTAGCTACTCAATGGAACTTTCCAAGTATGCACCTGTTCCTTACCAGAAACAGGTAGAAATGGCTTCTCAGTATCAGAGAAAAGCTGAAGAAGATTAATTTCTTTCCTTAAATTTTTCAGCCCGCAACCCGTTGCGGGCTTTTTTCGTTACAACATATTCATAAGATTTCGATTTCGAGAACTATAATCTCGGATCATTTGTGAATTCAAAAAGAAAAAATGCCAATTTATTCATATAAATGTTCTAATTGCGGTTTTATCAAGGACGCTTTGCAGAAGTACAGCGATGTGCCTCTTAAGCATTGTCCTCAATGTGATCAGGACACATTGGTAAAGCAACTCACGGCTCCAGGATTCGAACTTAAAGGAAAGGGATGGTATGCCACGGACTTTACAGGCGGATCTCCTGCGGCACGGCCAGCATCACACAATGATTTAAAAAATAAGAAAATTTAGACTTTTAAATCGATTTTTTTTAAGGATTATCCCAATTGTTCAATCCATTGGGTAAAATATTCTGTTGTACTTAATTTTGTGATACCGGATATCGGCATCACATTTTCGTGGAGCTATCGATGCGTACTCAATATGCAGGTTTGATTGATGACAGCTATATTGGTCAAACCGTCACCCTCTTTGGCTGGGTTCACCGTCGTCGTGACCATGGCGGCGTTATTTTTATCGACTTGCGTGATCGTGAAGGTCTTGTTCAGATTGTTTGTGACCCAGATCGCCCAGATGTTTTTGCTACTGCAGATAAGGCACGTAATGAATATGTTCTGGAAGTGAAAGGATTAGTTCGCGCCCGCCCTGAAGGAACTCGTAACGATGAACTCATTAGTGGTGGTATTGAAGTTCTAGCTCAAGAATTGAAGATTTTAAATCCTTCTGCTACTCCACCATTCCAACTCGATGATGAAAACTTATCTGAAACGACTCGTTTAACCTATCGTGTTCTCGATTTGCGTCGTTTACAGATGCAACGTAATTTGAAATTACGCTACAAGACTACAATGGCTTTTCGTCGTCACTTAGACTCTAAAGGCTTCATCGATATTGAAACCCCTATGTTGACTAAGAGCACGCCAGAAGGTGCTCGTGACTACTTGGTTCCTTCTCGCGTTCATGACGGTAACTTCTACGCTTTGCCACAGTCACCACAGCTTTTCAAACAGCTTTTAATGTGTGCTGGCTTTGACCGCTACTATCAGATCGTAAAGTGTTTCCGCGATGAAGATTTACGCGCTGACAGACAGCCTGAATTTACTCAAGTTGATATCGAAACCAGCTTCTTAAATGAGGAAGAAATTCGTGCCCTCATGGAAGATCTCGTTCGTTACGTATTCAAAGAAACAATCAATGTTGAATTGCCAAATCCATATCCTGTTATGACATGGACTGAAGCAATGAATCGTTATGGTTCCGATAAACCAGACCTTCGCGTCAAGCTTGAATTAACCAACGTAACCGACATGATGCGTAATGTCGACTTCAAAGTATTTAAGTCAGCAACAGAACTGTCTGATGGTCGCGTTTTTGCTCTTCGTGTTCCACACGGCGCAGAAATGCCACGTAGCGAAATCGACTCTTACACCGATTTCGTGAAGATTTACGGTGCTAAAGGCTTGGCATATATCAAGGTTAATGCTAAGGAAAATGGTCGCGACGGTTTACAGAGTCCTATCGTTAAAAACTTAAGCGATGACGTTCTTGCTCAGTTGTTAGAAAAGACAGGTGCTGAAAACGGTGACGTTATCTTCTTCGGTGCTGATCGTAAGAAAATTGTCTTTGATGCACTTGGCGCTCTTCGCGTGAAGATTGGTCACAGTGAATTTGGTAAATCTCATGGTTTATTCGAAGAAGGCTGGAAAGTTCTTTGGGTTGTTGACTTCCCAATGTTCGAATATGACGATGAAGAAGATCGCTGGGTTGCCTGCCACCACCCATTCACAAGTCCTAAGGATGGGGATGAAGACAAGTTGGCTACGGATCCAGAAAATTGCTTCGCAAAAGCTTATGACATGGTTCTTAACGGTTGGGAAATTGGTGGTGGTTCTGTCCGTATCCACGATTCCACAGTTCAGAGCAAGGTCTTCTCTGCATTGAAGATTACTCCTGAAGAAGCTAACCAAAAATTTGGATTCTTGTTAGATTCCTTGCAGTTTGGTGCACCTCCTCATGGTGGTCTGGCATTCGGTTTGGATCGTATCGTTACCATTATGACCGGAGCCAACTCCATTCGTGACGTTATTGCATTCCCGAAGACACAAAGAGCACAGTGCTTGTTAACACAAGCTCCGTCTCCTGTTGATGAAAAGCAATTACGTGAACTTCATATCCGTTTACGTAACGAAATCAAACACTAAACAACTTGTATTGATCCTCAACCGAGGATCAATACTCACAAAAAACGATCTAAAGCAATTTATATTTTCAATATAACTTTGTCTTTTGATCGTTTTTTATTTTTCTAAAATTCCCAATCAGAATCTCGTTGAGACCAGGGATCAATACTTAATACGTACCGTAAAACCTCGTCTCTTTCTAAATCAAAATCAACCCACAAGGCCATCGGAAAACCGGCTATATCCTGATAGCGATACATGAACGTATGCTCTCCTAAATTTTTATACGTCCACTTTTCACAAGGTTTACCGAACATTAGAAGAATATCTTCACTCGTTTGAATTTTAGGTTTAATACGATCAAAGTACTTTTCTTGCAGAATGTTGTCTTTAAAAATCAGCTTGCCATCTTTATCGAAAATCAGCTCGTATACTTGTTGCCCCATTGGCTGTTGGGAATAAACAAGACGACGACTCCCATCCTGTAGCACGATTTCAGAATCGGGTTTACCCAATTGTTGTACGACATCACTGTAACGATCCTCTAATTTGATCAAATCTGGGTGTGCACATGCAGTCAAAAGGGTGACTAAAATAATTCCTAAAAACGACCTTATTTTCATTTTTTTTCGCCTTTTGTGGTTTGTTCTGAGTAAGTAAACTCAATTGAATTGACTAAATCTGCATAAATTTCTCTTACCTGTGCTTTTGAACATCCCATCAAAATCGCATCATCAAAAGCTTCTTGTAACAATTCCCGAATCTCTTGATAATTTTCATTCAAAACCATGATTTTTTCTGTGCAAGAAACAGGAGTTCCATCAGGTTTTTTCCATATTTGACACGTTTGTTTCATCACTGTCTCATTATTCACTACCTACGGTAGTTTTTCTCATATCTTATTAAAACTACTGATAAATCAATAAGTTCACTGCAAAATATACTACGATGATTTCTAAATTTTGAATCGTTCACCTTTTTATAAATTAGGGTAAACAGAATTAATAGCGTTTGCAGATATTTTCAATTCTATTAACTTCATCAATATTTATAAAGTCGGTAAGAATATAAAAAACTTCTTCTTATCTTATGGTTTGCTATAGTGTAAGAACATCACTCTATGCACTGGAATCACTATGGACTTCAGCCATTATCTTTGTCCGTTAATTAGCTCTAAAAGCATTGCTGTTGTAGGGGCCAGTAAACGCCCTGAAAGCGTAGGAAATTTCATATGGGATCATCTCTATGAAGCTGATTTTCAAGGTGTTATTTATCCAGTCAATCCTAAATATAAAAAAATCTCAGATAAGACTTGTTTTCCTTCTTTAAAAGAAATCAAGGACAGCATAGATTTGGCGGTAGTCGTATCCCCTCCTAGTAGTTATTTAAAGGTTTTAAATGATTGTGTTCATAAACATGTCAAAGCTATCTTGTTGTGTGGTGGACACTCAAGAGACAGTCTTACTGTTGCAATTCAAAAGAAAATTCAGGAAGTCTCTAATCTAGGCATCTTAATTGCTGGTCCTCAATCACTAGGCATTATCAATACATGGAATCGATTTAACGCTTCCTACCTAGACTATTTACCTCCGGCTGGGTCTATTGGTCTAGTTAGCCAATCACCAGGATTGACGAACGCTATTATTGATTTCATTGCAACGACGAGTGGAGGTTTTTCCTCTATCGTAGATCCTGGTTTCGAAATTGGTTTAGGAGTCGCAGATTATATCGACTACCTAACTTACGACAATAGGACGGAATGTATTGTTCTGTATCTAGAAAGTCTAAAACAACCAAGAAAATTATTTTCAGCGATTAAACGAGCATCAAGAAACAAACCCGTCTTAATTTTGAAAGGCGGAAGAACAAAAAGTTCGTCCGACATTGTAATTAACAACAATGGTATCTACCATAGTGAATTCACTACGATGGAACTTGCCTTTAAAAAGGCTGGAGCTCTACTGGTTGACTCTCTAGCGCAATTAAGTGAGATGCTTGATGCCTTTATCTATCGCCGTCACTTAACAGAAGGCGAATTCATGGGGATTGTCAACAGTAAAGGACTCGATACTCTGGTTGCGGATAATGCATCGAAAGTTGATTTACAATTTTTGACAGCAGATAGTCAATTTGCAAAAACGTTAAACGAACAATATGGAATTGCGTTTCCTTATGTAAATCCAATCAATGTCGGCTTATCGATGGCACCAAAGAAAATTGCTGACTTACTTAATCATGTTTTAGCGAGTCCAAACTGTTCCGCAGTGCTGTTAGCGATTGCCTCAAATCCAATTCAAAATTCTCTTTCGATTGCTAAAGCTATTCTTCCTGTTGTCACGAAATCACCCAAAACAGTTATTTCATGCTTTGTAGGAGGACAAGAATCCAAAGACGCAATTACCTTCCTTCGAAAAAAGGCAATTCCAGCTTTTGACAATACACAAGTAGCTACTCATGTATTAAAACTAATGAAAATCTTTAATACATTCCGTAGTTACAAGAAAAATTCAGTAGAAACACTCCCCATTATCCGCTCTTGTCTTTACGATGATGCGAGAAAAATCATTACTCGAGCTCGGAAAGAAAATAGAAACCTTTTATACGAATCTGAAACAAAACGTCTTCTTGCAAGTCTTGGATTTAACACAACGGCTTCTCTGTATGCTGGATCCTTTGGAGAGTTGACACAAGCGGCTAAGGCACTTGGTTACCCTCTTGCTATGAAAATAAGTGTATCCGGAGTTCTGTCAAAAAGTGACTTTGGAGGTGTATTGCTCGGCATACGCAATGACGAGGAATTAAGAGATGCCTGGGAAAATATGAGACTCAGAGCTGAAAACCTATTAATCAGCAAGGATGACTTTGCCGTTGAAGTTCAGAAAATGATTTCTTCTGATCACAAACGTGAATTACGATTAGGTTTTCGATCTACGCAACAATTCGGTCCAATCTTCTACATTGGATTGGGTGGTTTTTACGGAAAAGCATTAGGAACAGAGTACTTTTCACTTATCCCTTTGAATTTCGAAGATATTCATGAGCTATTAAATAAGCCTCAAATTCAGGTTCTTTTAAATAAATACAAAGGGCTACCATCTATTAATATCGCTAATTTGTGCCGACAGATACAACTTATTTCAGAACTACCAGTAGAGATACCTGCCTTAAAATCTTTGGAGATTGATCCTCTTTTATGTGGCTCCGATGACTCTATCGTTTTAGATGCACATGCCACCATTGGTTCACTAGAGATCACACCTCAGATTGATAGTTCACATCTGCTCTTCCCGAATCGACTAATGAGCCAACCACAAGTGATTCAAACTCGTTGTGGTACCGTACAACTACGCGTACCCCAACCAGGAGATTACTCGGCGTTTATTCGCTATTTGGGTTCGCTGTCTGACCAAACATTACATTTACGTTTTCATACTACAGCCAATAACTTAGAGTCTTTAGCGAAATCTGCAGTCTTTTGTGATTTAGACCGACAATACACAGTACTCATGATTGATGATACTGAAAATCAGTCTTCTCAAATCATAGCAGAAGCCACTTTTTCTGTTTTACCTAACAACCGAGGCGCAGAGTTTGGTATTTCAATCGCTGATCAATACCAAGCACAAGGGCTTTCCGTACCCTTAATGAATGCGTTAGAAAATGAAGCTAAGAGACGTGGTCTAGATTATCTTGTAGGATATGTTTTGAATGAAAATATCCATATGAGTAAGATGATGAAAAAACGTGGCTACAATGCATCACAAGATGAAAACGATAGTCGGGTAACTTTATTTACATTACCACTAAATTAGTCTTCTTAAATTAATGTTCTTATAGGAAATCTAAATGGCCATTACCACAAGCCTTGATAAGGGTGTTTTTCAAATTCTTTTGGATCGCCCCGAAAAAAGAAATTCTTTAGACAGTCAACATTGCATTGAGTTGTGCGCACAACTCAAACAAGCAGATGAAGACAAGAATGTCGGTGCCATTGTTCTATGCGGTCTTACAAACGTTTTTTGTCCCGGCTTAGACATCGAAGAAATGCACTCTACACCACAAACCGTTATTTCGGCTTTTGATGCGTTGATCGAACAAATCGATACGACTCAAAAACCTATTGTGGTTGCGGTAAATGGACCAGCTGTGGCTCAAGGCGTTGCTTTACTTTATCACTGCGATATTGTTTATTGTGGTGAACACGCTCTGTTTTCTCTTCCTTCGTTAGCTTTAGGATTAACACCTCGATATGGCGTAAGCTCATTGGCTGTCAAGAACGGCGGGTATAAGTTAGCGGCTCAGAAAATCTTACTCTCCGAGCCAATTTCTCCTTCTGAAGCCGTTGAATTAGGTATCGTCAATCACGTTTTACCGGACGATAAAGTACTAGGACAGGCGACAGCTAGCGCAGTTCGTCTTGCATGTATGCCCCCAATTGCTTTAAAAGAAACAAAACAACTTTTAAAAAATGCTTATTTTTACGGCATCCAAGATGCAGTTGAACAAGAAGAAGCTACCTTCCCGAGCATGTTGGGAGCTAAAGAAAACCAAGAAGCTTTAGCCGCTTTTATGGAAAATCGTCAACCAAACTTCGAACGTTAGTCTAATTTTAGGCAGACACAGACCGTGTCTAGAGTTGTCGATCAACCGGCTGTGGTCTGCCATCCTCTCCAATTGCAACGTACACCAATTGCGCCTCTGTCACCTTTACGATTTTATGATTGTCTTTGTGGAGCCTTTCCGCAAAAACTTCCACATCCACGGTAATTGAAGTCGTTCCTACTTTAATGACACGGGCAAAAAACGAAACGACATCACCAACCCAAACGGGTTCTTTAAAAACAAAACTAGTCACAGCAACCGTAACCGTTCGGCAAAGTGCGCGACGAGCTGCGGCACTGGCTCCAGCCAAGTCAACCTGGCTCATGATCCAGCCACCAAAGACATCTCCATATTGATTCGTATCAGGTGGCATTGGCATAACCCGTAAGGCAGGCTGTTCTTCGGGTAATTTTTCAACTTCATTACTCATTGTTTGATCCATTTCATTAACCCAATCGTTCGTTTTTTACGACTCGAAAAGATTTATTTAAATAATTAGGGGATTTTACTGTGATCAGCGTGATGGAATCTTTGAACAAAACCAGAGTTTTGCAACAAATTTGAAATTTTTGCTTAAATTAAAGTCTATAAACTATAGACAACGGTATACTTAGAAATTACCTTTAAAATCAAGTTGAACTGCATCTAGAGCGAATTGAGGACCTCGTAATTAAATGGCAATGATCGAAATAAAAAATGTCAGTAAGTGGTATGGCGACTTCCAAGTACTAAGAAATTGCTCAACCTCTGTCGAAAAAGGCGAGGTCGTTGTTGTTTGTGGTCCATCGGGCTCAGGAAAATCAACTCTTATCAAAACAGTTAACGCACTCGAACCCTTCCAGCAAGGACAAATTATTATCAATAATGTTGATGTTGGATCGCCATCAACCAATTTAACCAAGCTACGGGCTCATGTTGGCATGGTTTTTCAGCACTTTGAGCTTTTTCCTCATCTGACGATTACTGATAACCTAATTCTGGCCCAAATGAAAGTTCTGAAACGATCACGTTCAGAAGCAACCAAACGTGGATTAGCGTTATTGGATCGGGTTGGACTTTTAAAGCATGCAAATAAATTTCCAGGCCAATTATCCGGAGGTCAACAGCAACGCGTTGCTATTGCTCGAGCACTAGCAATGGATCCAATCTGTATGTTGTTTGACGAACCAACATCTGCTCTTGACCCAGAAATGATCAAAGAAGTCCTTGATGTTATGACGGAACTCGCCAGCGAAGGAATGACGATGATGGTCGTTACCCATGAAATGGGATTTGCAAAGAAAGTTGCAGATCGTATTATTTTCATGGATGCTGGGGAGATTGTTGAAGAAGCACCTACTGAAGATTTCTTTGGAAAACCTCGTAGTGAACGTGCTCAGAAATTCCTTGCAAAAATTTTAAATCATTAAAAATCGAATACCATGAAAGACTGTATCTCTACTGAAGAAGGGATTCTCCAACTTGGAAAAGAAGTACTATTAGCAGAATCTTCTGCTGTTGCCAATCTTGCAGAAACATTAAGTACTCCATTTGTTAAAGCAGTCAATCTTCTGCTTGGTTGTAAAGGACGAATTGTAGTAAGCGGTGTTGGTAAAAGTGGCCACATTGCTAGAAAGATTGCAGCGACGTTAGCTTCAACAGGATCTCCAGCTTTTTTTGTGCACGCAGCGGAAGCGGCTCATGGCGACTTAGGCATGATCACCCCTAACGACGTGGTTATTGCGATTTCCTATTCTGGTTCTTCTTCGGAACTACTCACTATTATTCCGTCCGTTATTCGTGAAGGTGCTTCCGTAATTTCGATTACAGGTTCTGAACATAATCCTCTCGCTGATCATGCTACGGTAAACCTTAATGTTCATATTGAACGTGAGGCCTGCCCGTTAAATCTTGCACCAACCTCTTCAACCACTGCGACACTAGCGATTGGAGATGCATTGGCAGTAGCGTGTTTGGACGCTAAAGGATTTGGACCTGATGACTTTGCTCGCTCTCATCCTGGTGGTGCTTTAGGACGACGTCTTTTAACTCGAGTTGAAGATATTATGCGTAAGGGTGAGAAATTACCTTCTATCCCGGTTACCGCTTCCGTGCTTGATGCAGTAAAAGAAATTACTGCAAAGAAAATTGGTATGACGGCCATCGTTGACAATGAAAACTGTGTTGTCGGTATTTTTACCGAAGGTGATTTACGCCGATTAATTGAAAAGGTTGGTGATATTCGACAAATCAGCATTGCTGATGTCATGACTAAAGATCCCACTACGACAACAGCCTCAGCGTTGGCAATCGAAGCAGCCAAAACCCTGGAACAAACGTTACTCAACCAACTTCTTGTAATCGACCAAGATCGTCATTTAATTGGTGCCCTACACATACATGATCTCATGACAGCAAAGGTGATCTAATGAACACAGCTTCCATTCTTAAAGATATCAAACTCGTTGTCTTAGACGTTGACGGTGTTCTTACTGACGGTTCTATCTATACAAGTGGGAATGGAGAGTTATTTAAAGGCTTTTACGTACGAGATGGTCTCGGTATAAAATTTCTCCAAGACGCTGGAATTCAAGTAGCCATCTGTACAGGTAGAACTTCAGCAATTGTTAGAGAACGCACAGCGGAGCTTGGTATCACACTCGTGATGCAAGGAGAAAAGGATAAACGTGAAGGATTTGCTCGTATTTGTGAAACAGCCGGCGTTAATCCAAAGAACGTAGCCTATATGGGAGACGACATACCAGATCTTTGTTTATTCCCTTTAGTTGGTTTAAGTTGTGCTCCTAAAGATGCTCAACCTATTGTCCTAGAAAAAGTAAACTGGGTTTCGAAGTTCAATGGTGGACGTGGCGCTGTCCGTGAATTAGCCGAATTAATCTTACAGAAACAAGGTAAATTTGAACAAGTTGTTCAAAAAAGATTTAAGACGGAGATCTGATGCGAGATCGATTGACTGCAATCATTGCCATTTTCTTGTTGCTCGTTTTAATTGGAGCTAGCTATTGGTATTCTGTACAAGCAAAAAAAGATCTATACGTTCATTTATCTGACTTAGATAGTCCAGACTTCATCGCTCATGATACGACTGTTACTTTTTTTGATAAAGATGGAAGCGCCAAGGCAAAAATCTTTACTGTACAAACCATGCATTACACAGATGGCCATGCACAGGCAGTCGCCCCTCGTTACTACTCTTTAAATCCCAACATGGCTCAAATTACGGCCCGATCAGACTATGCAAAAATGGTCGATAGTGGTCAAGTGATACATTTCCTTGGTAATGTTGTATTGACTCAAGACGCAACGAGTAAACGCCCTGAAAGTAAGCTCGAAACTTCTCAGCTTGATATGTATCCAGATACCAATGAGTACAAATCGGATAAGCCCGTTAAGATAACTCGAGGACACGATGTCTCAACGGGAATTGGGATGGATTACGACAACGTAGATCGTACGTTTAAGTTACGTTCACAGGTACAGACTACTATCCTTCCAAACACTGTGAAGAACTCTCCTCTGCAGTAGGCGCGAACAGCAAAGGCTCTTCCGATTTAGAGCAGTTTTGCTAAAATGACAAATTATCGCCCTTCTATATCGGATGATGTTGATTTTTACCTTAGACCGTTTTCGGCGACAGCATAGATGAATAAAGTTATTGTCGGTTTTGCCTGTTTGGCTGTTTTGTTTGTAACCAGTTTTGCTCGAGCAGATTCAACAGACTCGAAGCAACCTATTCAGATTTATGCAGATAAATTTGACGGCGACGAGGTAAAACAAACCGCGATCTATACAGGTAACGTTTCTGTTCATCAGGGTACATTAGAAATTCATGGAGGCAAACTTACCTTATCCTTAGATCCTCAGGGTTATAGACATGCGGTAATGACCCCGATCAAAGATAAGTTAGTAAAATTCAAACAACGCCGTGATCCTAAAAAACCGGGAATTGAAGAATGGATGCACGGCCAGGGTAATAGGCTCACCTACAGCGAAAAAAACAATCAACTCATCCTAACTAGTAACGCCCGAGTTTCCCGCTATGAAAATGGAAAACTCATGGATGAAAGCTCAGGTGAAAAAATTACATACAACCTAACCACATCAACTGCAGAAATTGACGGTAATAAGGCTAAGGGAGTCTCTGGCAGAGTTACTACGGTTATTGCGCCTAGAAGTGAACACGCACAAGGAAATCAGCAAAGCAATGCCGTCACATTACAGCCTAAACGTTCGGTGCAACAGAAATGATTAAGACTGCACACAAAGAAAAACAAACTAATGTCCTCGAGGCTATTGGACTTAAAAAGATTTACGGTTCTCGAACTGTTGTAAAAGATGTATCCCTTTCCGTTAAAAGTGGAGAAGTTGTAGGGTTACTCGGTCCCAATGGAGCTGGAAAAACAACCAGCTTCTATATGGTTGTAGGCCTAGTGCCTGCAGATGGTGGATCTGTTCTCCTTGATGGAGTTCCAATCCAACACTTACCTATTTACAAACGCGCTCGAATGGGGGTCACTTACCTCCCTCAGGAAGCAAGTGTTTTCCGACGACTTACGGTCGAACAGAATATTCGTGCAATTTTAGAACTTCAAACCAATCTAGACGGCTCTTCTTTAACGAAGAAACAGATTGACGAAGAATTAGAACGTCTTCTCGAAGAACTTCAAATCACGCATATTAGAACGAGCTTGGCTATGAGTTTGTCTGGAGGTGAACGTCGGCGTACGGAAATTGCACGTGCACTAGCGGCTCGTCCACTCTTTATTCTTCTTGATGAACCATTTGCTGGTGTTGACCCAATTGCTGTTATTGAAATTCAACGTATCGTTCATTTCCTAAAGGAACGAGGTATTGGTGTACTTATCACGGATCATAATGTACGTGAGACGTTAGGGATTTGTGATCACGCTTACATTATTAGCGATGGATGCGTTCTTGCCTCTGGTAAACCAGAAGCCATCATTGAAGATACTTCCGTACGTAAGATTTATCTAGGTGAACACTTTAGGATGTAATAATGCACTTTGGCTTGGAGTTGAAGACTTCTCAACGATTAACGCTTACTCCTCAACTTCAGCAAGCGATTCGCTTATTGCAACTCCCTACCCTTGATTTAGTTCAAGAAATTACAGCTCAGATTGAACAAAATCCTCTTCTAGAATTGGTAGATTCGTCTGGTGAGTGTCTAGAAGACCTCCCTACAATAGAGGAGAACGGTAATTTAATTTGGGAACACACTAGAGAATCAGACAAGGATCCTCTTGACTGGCAGGAAGCACCCGTCACTTTAATGACTTATTTAAATGAACAACTTGGGTGCCTACAGATCGAGGAAAATCAAAAAAAATTAATTCAGTGGTTAATCGGTTCATTAAGTGAAAACGGCATTCTAGACTCTTCGCTTGAAGATATAAAACAAGATTCTCCTTTCGAAGAAGTACCTACTTCTGCTTGGGAAAAAGCCCTTCTAATTCTCCAAAGTTTGGATCCTGTAGGTGTTGGAGCTAGAAATTTACAAGAACAGTTACTTCTTCAACTAACCTTTAATCAAGAGAACAAAACAGACTCTAAAGCCTTAGATCTAGCAAAATATATTTTGACGACTGAATTCGAAGCACTTTCTCGAAAAAACTACAATTTACTTCGAAAAACATTGAATTGCTCAGAAAATGAATTAAAAAACGCTTTGGATATCATCGAGAGTCTTGACCCTCATCCTCTATCTAATTGGCAAAATGATAAAAATGTCGCTGTCATTCCTGAAATAAACGTTGTTAAAAGAAACAATCATTGGATGGCAATTCTGATCGAAAATGTTTTCCCTGAGATCAGAGTCAACAAACTTTATGCCCAGGTTATTAATCAATCTTCAACTGAAGAAAGTCATCATATTTGGCTGACGAAATTATCTGATGCGCGACAATTCATAAGAAACTTAGATCAAAGACAAAGAACCCTTCTTTCGGTTGCCCAGTTGATTGTTCAGAAACAACAGGGATTCTTTGAACACGGCGATTCGGCAATGAAACCCTTACTACTAAGAGACATTGCAGACGTATTAGGAATGCATGAGTCAACGATTTCTCGAGCTACTAACGGAAAATATTTGAAGTGCCACTTTGGTATTTTTGAATTAAAACACTTTTTTTCAGCAGGTATATCCTCAAACCATCAAGGAGAAAGTATTTCTCCGCATATGATTAAAGAGCATTTAAGAAAAATTATTGAACAAGAAAATCCGCATAAACCGCTTTCTGATGAAAAAATATCTTATCTTCTAAGCCAACAAGGTATTACTATCGCCCGTAGGACAGTCAGTAAGTACCGTGAGCAGTTAGGAATCGGACCCGCAAATTTACGTAAAACACTTTGATCATACGATATCGATTCAGTTAAAAATGACAAAACTATATGAACTATTTCAAAGTGATAACATCCTTTTGGGTGTTGTTGCTACCAGTAAAAAACGTATTTTTGAACAAGCGTCTCAGACTTTCGCCTTGTTGTATGGTCTCGATCAAAAAACGGTATTCAACACATTGATTGACCGCGAAAAACTAGGCTCTACCTATTTGGGACATAATACGTGTATCCCTCACGGTAGACTTTCTAATATCAATACACCCAAAGCACTCTTTGTTCGCTTACAAGATGAAATTAAGACTGGAGGTGATGGTGAGCGCGTTAATAAACTTTTTTTCCTTCTGGCCCCCGAAGAATCGGCCTCCGATCACTTACAAATTTTGGCTCAATTTTCTCATTTGATAAGTGATCCTGTAATAGAAAAAAAACTCAATGAAGTTACTACCGCCGAAGAACTTAGTCTCGTAATTCGTCAATGGTGCAGTCTCGAATACCCTGAAGAAAAGTAAATCTATGGTCACTTATCAACAATTTTTTAATTTATGTAAGAAACAAATTGACTTAACTTGGGTGAGCGGACAGCAATTAGCACAAACGCCATTCAAATTGACGGAGCATGCATCAGAATACCCGACTCTAGCTGCTGGATTTCTCAATATTATTCATCCAGACCGATTTCATGTAGTTGGGCAAGCAGAAATTAACTTTCTCAATACATTAACAGTTCATGACCGAATTGAACTCATTCATAAATTTGTTGAAGGAAAATCTCTTGGAATTATTGTTGCTGAAGATTTGATTTTACCTTCTGATATGTTAGAGGCGATTGCCTCTCAACCCTTGGTACTTTTTTCATCTAAAGAAACTCCTGAAGAAGTTCTAACTGTTGTTCGCAATAAAATTGTTCAAGCATTAGCACCTTCTTGTTCGATGCATGGTGTTTTTATGGACGTTTTCGGCTTGGGCGTTCTATTGACTGGACAAAGTGGTATTGGGAAAAGCGAACTCGGACTTGAGCTTGTCACTCGTGGCCACGGTTTAATTGCCGATGATGTTGTAGACTTTATTCAAAAGGCACCCGGTTGGATTGAAGGACGCTCACCAGAACTATTGATTAATTTGCTTGAAGTCCGAGGAATTGGTCTTCTCGATATTAAAACAATATTTGGGGAAAGTTCTGTAAGAAGAAAAATGAGACTTAATCTTGTTGCAGAGTTACATCAATTCGACGAAGGAGAATTGATGGAACGACTCCCGGAAACGGATCTTTATACCAATATACTAGGTACTCCAATCAAGAAAATGATTATTCCAGTTGGTGGTGGACGAAACTTGGCGGTTTTGGTGGAAGCGGCAGTCAGAAGTGCTATTTTGCAAATGCGAGGTATTGACACCATTCAGGAATTCTTCAACCGTCAAAGGATTCTTATCGAAAGAGAACAAGAAAATCAGATTTAATTGAAGTTTACGATTATGCAACTAATACTCGTTACAGGTCTCTCTGGTAGTGGAAAATCCATAGCATTAAAACAATTAGAAGATTGTGGGTTTTACTGCGTTGATAATTTACCCGCAAAGTTCCTATTTTCGATCACAGAGTATCTTTCCTCCATTGGTCGCAAACATGTAGCTGTCGCACTAGACTCTAGAAGCGATATTACGATTAAAGAGTTTGATGAATGTTTAGCAAAACTAGCTTCTCAAAATATCGATCTTCGTGTCCTCTGTTTGACTGCTTCAACCGATGCTTTAGTACAACGCTATTCAGAAACTCGTCGACAACATCCATTATCAATGAAGGGAGCTTTGCCAGAGACTCTAACAGAAGCAATTGAAAAGGAACGAGAACTATTAGCACCAATGATCTCTCGATCTCATTTAATTGACACCACAGGTCTGCTTCCCAATACACTAAAGTATTGGATTCGACGTTTTATTAGTGCTAAAGAAGATTCTTTAATTTTAACCTTCGAGTCTTTTGGTTTTAAAAAGGGACTACCGATGGCCAGCGATCTTGTTTTTGATATTCGCTGTCTTCCGAATCCTTATTGGAATGAGAAATTAAGACCTTATACCGGCCTAGATCAACCAATCATTGACTTTATGAAACAACACCCTGAAGTCAACGAAATGGTCGACGATATTGCTAATTTCATAAAAAAATGGTTGCCTCGTTACCGTGCCCAGAACCGACATTACCTCACAGTTTCAATTGGTTGTACGGGAGGACAACATCGTTCCGTTTATGTTGTCGAGCAATTAGGAAAAATCTTTTCTAAAGATCACGATGGTATCGTTTTACGACATCGAACATTAGATGCGATAAAAACATCGCATTAGCATAATTGACTCAACGACAACAGTAATTTTTTGATGGGTGTCGGAAGACCTAATGAAAATATTTCCTCACGGCTAAAATATTTTCCAGAAAGATCTTCCGCACGATCTGGACCATCCTGTTGAATTAGCGGATACATAGTGAATTCAAAATGTGAAAATTTGTGCTTAATTTCTTTTATTTCGTCATATCCATCCGGTTTAATGTTTGATTCAGGCAAACTCCATAAACCACCCCAGATCCCGTTTTCTGGTCGTTTTTGCAAAAAAACTTTTTTTCCCTTTAACAAAATCAAGAGATAAGTAGACTTTTTCGGTTTTGCTTTTGTGCTCTTTTTTGGAAAATAACGATCGACTTCTCCGCAAAGCTGAGCTTCACAAATATTCCTTACGGGACACTGTGTACATAACGGATCCTGCTTAAGACAAATTTTTGAACCCAAATCCATAATGGCTTGAGAGTACGTAGCTCCATCCATACTAGGAAGAAGTTTTTCTGATTCTTTCCATAGAAATCGCTGAAGTTGAGCTCCCTTCATGTCCGTATCTACCTTTAGGAATCGACACAGTACTCTTTTAGCATTTCCATCCAAAATGACTTCAGGGTGATCCGTACACGCACTAACAATCGCCCCTGCAGTCGACTTACCAATTCCGGGTAAAGCTATTAATTCCTGAACAGTCAAAGGAAAGGAGCCTTTTCTTTCTTCAAAAATTTGTTTGGCACATTGATGTAAATTACGAGCTCTACTGTAGTATCCAAGACCCGCCCATGAAGATAAAACCTCATCGACAGAGGCTTGAGCCAAAGTCGATATGCTCGGAAATTTTCCAATAAATTTTAAGTAATAGTCAATAACTGTACTCACTTGAGTCTGTTGCAACATAATTTCTGCAACCCAGCGACAATATGGATCCCTTGTTTGTTGCCACGGTAAATGATGTCGTCCGTACTGCTTTTGCCATTTGATTAAACGTTGAGCAAATTCAGACATTTTTAGACTCTTTGACAGTGAGGACAATAATAAGAAGCTCGACCATTTTGCATTTTTTTCTCTATTGTCTTACCACATCGTAAACATGGTTTTCCTGATCGAGCATACACCTTTGCATTTAAAGTGAAATATCCTTCTTTCCCTTCCGCAGAAACAAAATCCTTTAATGTAGATCCTCCTTCTTGAAGAGAAAGAGACAGTATTGTTCGAATCGCTTGTACTAATTTCTCTAACTGTTTTAGAGAAAGTTTGTTTGCTGAAATAAATGGATTAATCCCAGCTTCAAATAATGACTCTGAGCAATAGATATTTCCCACACCTACAACCACATGTCCACTTAAAAGTACCTCTTTGATTGAGCGAGTTATCTTCCTTAAACTTTCTTCAAGATATTGTGCGTTGAACTCAACTGAAAATGGTTCTACGCCAAGTCGTTTAATTTCCGGCAAATCCTCGGGTATTTCTGTTTTATCTAACCAAATAATGAAACCAAAACGTCTTGGATCATGGTATCGCACGACTAAATCACCAAATTCAATATCCACATGATCGTGTTTTCTTACAGGTTCTTCCTTTGGAAAAACTCGAAGAACACCCGACATTCCCAAATGGGAAACTAAAAAACTTCTTTCAAAACACCATATCAGATACTTCCCTCGACGCTTAATATCAAGGAGCCTTTGACCGGACAATAGTATTCCTAGATCACTAGGAATAGTCTTACGGAATCGTGTCTCTCGAACCATAGCCCCAGTACACACTTGGTGTTTAATCTTTTTTAGTAATCCTTGACGTGTAATTTCTACTTCCGGTAACTCTGGCATAGCTTCTTGACTTGTATCTAAACTTAATTTGGTTAGTTGTTAATGTAACAGTTATCTTTAAATTCGTATTTCAAATTTGAAATCGATACCAAATCGTAAAACAATTTACATCTTTGAGATTTAATTCGGATTGATATCCGTTCTTTAAAGGCATCTTTATAAGCGACACATATATTTCTTCCAAGTATTTGTTTTAAAATTCCTGCCTTAACAAAGCTAACTATTTCAAAGAGATGCCAAATCCATTATTGGAAAAAGAAGTAAAGCGAAGACGCACCTTCGCGATCATTTCCCACCCTGATGCGGGTAAAACGACTTTAACAGAAAAGCTCCTTCTTTTTGGTGGGGCGATCCAGATGGCCGGAGCGGTTAAGGGGCGTAAGGCGGCAAAGCATGCGACCAGTGACTGGATGGAAGTTGAAAAACAAAGAGGAATTTCTGTAACTAGTTCCGTTATGCAGTTCGAGTATCAAGATCACATTTTTAATCTACTCGATACTCCAGGACACGAAGACTTTTCCGAAGACACCTACCGAGTTCTTACAGCGGTAGACTGCGCCGTTATGGTTATCGACGCAGCTAAAGGGGTGGAATCTCAAACAATCAAACTGTTAGAGGTTTGTCGACTTCGTAAAACTCCAATCATTACCTTTATCAACAAACTAGACCGAGAAGTTAGAGACCCTATTGAATTATTAGGTGAAATCGAAGATATTCTTAAGATCGATTGTGCACCAGTAACTTGGCCAATTGGTATGGGCAAAACATTCCGTGGTGTTTTTTCTTTACTGGACAATAAATTAAATCGTTTTTCTCCAGGAACAGAGAAAATTGCGGATGATATTGAAGTTATTTCCGGCTTAGATAACCCGAGATTAGACGAACTATTCCCCTTAGAGATGGAATACGTTCGTGAGAGCATCGAACTTGTACAAGGTGCCAGTGAACCATTCTCGTTAGAAAAATTCCTTCAAGGAGAGCAAACCCCTGTTTTCTTTGGTTCTGGTATCAACAATTTTGGTGTCCAAGACGTTCTTAATGCTCTGTTACAGTGGGCTCCTGTGCCTCAGCCTCGTAATGGGGGAATTCGCTCGGTTCATTCAAACGAAAGTAAATTTGCAGGCTTTGTTTTTAAAATCCAGGCAAACATGGATCCAAAGCACCGAGACCGTATTGCATTCTTGCGAGTTTGTTCTGGTAAGTACGAACCAGGAATGAAGGTTTACCACGTTCGTGACAATAAGGAAATGAAACTTCCAAATGCCCTAACGTTTATGGCTAATGAACGTATTCGCATGGAACATGCTTACGCTGGAGATATCATCGGTATTTACAACCATGGGCAGCTTCACATTGGGGATAGTCTTTCTGAAGGAGAGCGACTTGGCTTTACAGGTATTCCTTATTTTGCACCAGAGTTGTTTAGAGCAGCAAGGTCTAAAGACCCACTGAAAGCAAAACAATTACACAAAGGCCTTAAGGAACTTGGAGAAGAAGGTGCGATCCAGGTTTTTGAGGACGAATTAGGTAATTTATTCTTGGGTGCTGTGGGGCAGTTACAGTTTGAAATTGTGGCACAACGATTGGCAACGGAATACAAGGTTGACGCTTTGTATGAGAACACCCCTGTTTCAACTGCTCGCTGGTTAACTTATCCAGATGAACAAACTAAAAAAGAATTTGAAAAGGAACAGACACTCAGAATGGCAAAAGATGCTGATGGCAATCCCGTTTATTTAGCCACAAGTATCTACAATCTTCAGACAACCCAAAAACATTGGCCTAATGTTTGCTTCCATACGACAAGAGAACATGGTCAAGTTCTGAAACATTCAGATCAAGACATTACGCGCTAATTAAAGCGATAATCTAGATCTCTTCTTGCTACCCTGTCCGTAAACTGACAGGGTAGTTTTTATTTAAGGTTATTTTTGTACCTTAGCTTGTAACTCAGGAAATGGCGATAAAGCTCGTGGGAGTATTCCGTGTAATTTAGCGATGCACACGCCATAATTTACCATCGGAACATTAAAATCAGAGCAGATCTTCTGCCGCCATAACATAGCCTTACGGTTAATCATACAGGCCCCACAATGAATGACAAGTTGGTAGTTCGATAGATTCTCTGGGAAGCATTCTCCAGTACTGAAATCAAAATTTAATGGTCCCCCAACATAAGCCTGTAACATCTTAGGAATTTTTACCTTCCCAATATCATCAACCTGACAAACGTGGGTACAAGCCTCTGCGATCAGAACTCGATCACCAGGCTTTAAACGATCGATTGCCGTTGCCCCTTCAACTAGAGAAGTAAGATTTCCCTTTTGTCTAGCCATTAAGATAGAAAAAGAGGTTAAGCGAATGTTTTTAGGGGTTTGCTGATTTGCTTTATCAAAAACTTGACTGTCTGTGACCACCAACGCAGGAGGTTCTTTCAAGTTCTGTATTTGATGTGATAAATCGTTTTCTTTGGTAATTAAACCAATCGCATTATGATCCAACGTATCACGTAAGGCGATGACTTGGGGAAGAATGAGACGTCCTTTGGGAGCTGCGGTGTCGATTGGAACACAGTAAACAACCGTATCCCCGGACTGAATTAAATCTCCTACAAAAGGAACTGTATTTTGAGCTTTGGGAACCAAAGCGATGAGTTCCTCTCTTAATTGATCAAAACCCTCTCCTGTTTGCGCACTTACCGTAATAACCTTTTCTCCTGAAACCTGTTCTAATTTTTCGACAACCTCATTAAGGTGTTGAACGGTATCAATTTTATTAAGTACCAAAATAATTGGAGTTCCGAGTTCTTTAAAGGTTTGAATTAAAGAAGATTCAAACGTAGAAAACTGATTTTTAGCATCGATAACGATCATCGCAATATCAGTTTTACCCATAACCTCTTTCGTTCTTCCAATTCTTAATTCTCCTAAAGCTCCTTCATCATCGATGCCAGCGGTATCGATGATCATCACAGGACCAATAGGTGCAATTTCCATTGCCTTATAAACTGGATCGGTCGTAGTACCCGCAATATCACTAACTAATGCAATACTTTGCTTTGTTAAGCAATTAATGACACTTGATTTGCCAGCATTACGACGACCAAAAATGCCGATATGTAAACGAATACCTTTGGGAGTTTCTTGCAATCCAGCCATTTTTATCCTACAGACAATTCTATAAATTCATATGGTTTTTAGTATAGATCAGCTGTCGATACAACCCTTTGATCTACATGAAAAAAGCACCTGCAGAAGTACCACAGGTGCCTTTTATGTTTAAGAACTAAATACTGCCCTTTACTGTACGAAGATTAGTTCTTTTCGTTCAGCTTGATAACATCACGTTCAACCCATGTTGGAGCGTGGTGTAATGCAGCGTCGGCAGAAATGTCACCAGAACCAATACGCCAAATTCCTTTGAAGTGTTCCATGGAGAGCAACGCCAGGGGAATATGGGCACAAGTAACCATTGCTGTCACAATGATGGAACCCCAAACGTGAGTAATGAACATCCAATAGAAGACGGTCTTACCTAAGAGAGGAGCACCAGCCCACAACAACCAACCTGTAACGATGAGGTAGATGATCGCAGCGATAAAGATGAGGTAACTCATCTTCTGACCGCCGTTATAGCGACCCTGTGGAGGGGTTTCAACAGGACCAAATGGGATCTTGAAGAAACGACGAGGATATCCACCAAAGTTACGGAACCAAAGGATGGTATTGCGATCCCATTCCATAAGGTTCTTCATGGTTACAGCGAATCGTTCTGGAGCAAAGAGTACATAACCAATGAAGTTCAATGTAAACAAAGCACCAAGCCAAATGTGCCAAACCATCATCAAGTTAGCGGTGTCATCATCGATCTTATGGAACATATGACCGAAATAAACGATCGCACCAGTGATGAACAAAGCATACCAACAGATAGCGTTAATGGAATGGAACACCTTATCTGAGGTATGGAAGCGCAAAATGCGTGCGTTAGCAGGAATAGAAGAATGGTGGATATTAGACATGATCTGCCTCCTTCATAGCAAGCTGAGAACGCGCAACATAGTGCGTATGATTCAACTTATACATTTCACCTTCGACGGGCTTACCATTCATATCCTTGTAAACACGCCAACAAACATCATTCTCATGAGAAGAAGTTAAGTTCATCTTCTGCAAACGCTTGTCATCTGCATACAAACCTTGTTGTCTATCGAGAATGATCTGGTTGCGAGACTTAATCAGCTTAACGATTGCTGTACCGGCAGCCACTACAGCAACGGCACAAAGACCGATGACTTTAATAAAACCACGACGGCCCAACATTGCAGGGACATCGCGCTCAGCATATTGATATTTCATAATTCACACCCGATTAAAGTTTAAGGGGGAGCGGTTCAGAAGAACGTAACCAAGAAGAGCCGGCACCCTGTAATGGCTGACCACCACCGTTTACGCAACCACCTGGACAATTCATAACTTCGATGAAGTGCCAACGGTTCTTGTCTTCGTTAATAATTCTCATCACCTTATCAAGTTCTTGCAGAGCACCATTAACGATAGCAACGCGTAATTCGAAGATTTCACCATTCTTAGCCTTCAAAGGAATAGGAATAGTAGCTTCGATCAAAGCCTTATCCAGACCACGAACGCTGATAATGTCTGGGTTCTTCAATTCTTCACCAGACAGGATGAAATAAGCGGTACGGAGAGCGGCTTCCATTACACCACCGGAACATCCGAAGATTGTGCCAGCACCGGTGTACTTACCCATCGTCTTTGTTTCATAAGTCTTGGGCATTGCAAGAGGATTAATACCCTTGCGACGGAAGACTTCAGCGATATCACGAGTTGTTAATGAATAATCGATATCAGGGAATACTGGAGTATCCTTAGGCAATTCGCCATTCTTAACATTCCATTTCCAAGCATCGATAAATTCTGGACGGCTTGCTTCGTAGATCTTAGCGGTACATGGAGTAACAGCAACCATGACGATATCGCGTGGATCCTTATTCCAAACGTGCTTAGCAGCCCAGGTCTTTGCTAACGCACCACCCATCTGTACAGGGCTCTTTGTGGTAGAAACGTGTGGAATAGCAGAAGCATAGTTAATTTCCATGTTACGAACCCAGCCAGGGCAACAGCTCGTAAAGTGAGGCAACGGATGGTGAGCCATCATATTGACTTCATCATTGCGTTCACCGAGAAGCCAATAACGTACCTTTTTAATAAATTCAGTACCTTCTTCTAAAATAGTCTGGTCAGCGGTCTGGTTAACGTCATAAACTTCAAAACCAGCCTTTTCTAAAGCATTTAAAAGCTGTTCTGTACAAAGTTCACCAGGCTTAGCACCAAACTCTTCAGTTAAAGCGACACGAACGGCAGGAGATGGATGAGCCACAACAAATTTCTTTGGATCATCCAGTGCAGCGATCACTTCATCCACGAAACTCATCTGTTCGATTGCTGCGAATGGACATGCAGTCAAACACTGTCCACAACTAACACAAGCGTCATCGCGAATCGTATGGATGGCACCTAATCCACCATCGATTGCATCAACAGGACAGAACTTACGGCAGGTATCACAGCCTACACAGTTATCCTTGTTGATATGAATAATTCCTCTAAGTTCGCCTTTACGAAAATTGCCTTGATAATCAGGACCGCCTTCGCCACGGCAACCTTTCGGAGGACGGAAAGTCACAACATTCATTGCTGTCATTATTCACTCCAAGAGCTGAAATGGGTACAAAAATAGGTATTCTCAGGACGGGAAACAAACATCTATCTACATAAAACTAACGTGTTTTTCTACTTCTTACCGACCTGCGAGAAGTTTAAAAAATATTTAACTTGTGCACAATATTCAAAATTTCTAACGATAAGTAGAAACCCTTAAAAAAATTAGAACTTTCGGATGATTTTTAAGGGTAAACCCGGTTAGATATTTACAGTAATCTGTTCGTATGAGGTGCTATTTACATGTCCTCTTCTTTGAGTGGACGTCTTAATTCAGCTCGAATATTGTCCATTGCCGAATAAAAATCTTTCATCATGACAAGACCAAGTAACTTACCGCGGTCTGTGACAATAAACTGTTCTGGATCCACTGGATTTTCTTTAATTGCGCCAATCAATTTCAGCGCTAGAATTTCTTTAAAAAGACTTCTATCAACACTAACCCCATGAGTTAAACGGAAATATTTACGAGAAAGTCTGCCAGCAAAAAGACCTAAAAGTAATCGATATTGCAACACATCAAATTTTTTGAAGGTCTTCTTCCGTTCGACTCCATTTCTTCCGGTAGAAATTCGTTCGTTATATCGACGTAGTGAAAAAGTATTGGCGTATAAACTTTCTCCAAGGAAACTGAATGCACCAGAACCAATTCCTAGATATTCGTCGTTATCAATAACGTATTCATCAAAACCCTCGTTATTTGCCTTACCGAAGGCCCAGGAAGAAAGTTGCGTATAACTATCTGTGAGCGTATCCAAAATAATTCGATATTGGTGAGCCATGATTTCGGGAGGAGCGGCGATTTTATCTTTAACACTTCTCTTAGTTTGGCTTGTCACCATAAGTGGATAAGTCGTAATCTGACGAGGAGATAATTGAAGAACCTTTTCCAAATCTGCTGATAGTACTTCATCAGTTTGACCTCGGAAACCGAAAATCAAATCAACGTTGCAGATCGGAAACATCTCTTGTGCCTTCATGATGTTTTCAAAAACCTCTTCTCCTGTTCCAAACTTATCTCGTTCAGTCATACGAAGAATATCGTCATTGAAACTTTGCACGCCAATAGACATACGATCTACTAGACCTTTCATCATAGAAATCGATGGATCACCCATGGCTTGAGGATCAGTTTCACAAGAAACCTCTTTCATGCTCGGAAATAAAGTACGAGCCAATTCAATTGTCTTAGCCAACTCATCCATCAGAACCGTAGTCGTACCACCACCAATATACATTGACGTAAAGTCGTACCCCAAATTTCGAACCATCTGCATTTCTTTACGCAAATTTATAAAGTATTCCCGAGCCTTATGTTCTTTGAAGAGGAAACGATGAAACGTGCAGTAAGAACAAAGTGTCTTACAAAATGGTATATGCGCATACAGCATATACTGATGCCCTGGTTGCGGCTTAGGAAATTCATGCAAAATACATGGATCCAATACTAAGTTTTTATCTAAGTAGTATTGCATCACCTTCTCGGTCAAATTAAGTTGCCATTTGGGAGCAATTGCTTCCGACTTAGCACCCTTGACATTACCTTTGTAGGCATTACGAATCGTTTCTGTAGATCGTTCCATTTTGCTTAAACAAATTTCCCTTAAATCAACGTGTCATATTCAACTACACGTCCACCTAAACCACACACATCAAAATACCAACCTTTACAACCGCAAAATTGATACTATTGTCAGCCACCTTATTTTAATTCCCAACCGCTTGAACACTCAGTGACATAAGGATAAAAATTTTTACTTGCTTGACACCAATACATCGTCTGACTTCCTGAAGTCACCGGTGTTTGAACAACAACCGATGGTACTGTCGTCGACGTACTTACTTCACCAAAAGATTGTGTAGAAGTCATATATCCTGGAGGAATATACACTGGATAAGAAGGTATCGTTGGTACGGTAGGTTTACTTGCTTCACTAATAGCACTAGCTAAACCTAAGCCCAATCCTAAAACAAGGGCTCCTCCAATAACATTATGAACTCTATCGTGGTGATGCCCATGAGGAGCCGGGCCTCGCCCTGGGCCACCGTGATGAAATGGTGGACGAGCACTCGCTATCGATGTACAGGAAAGAGCCACTATAAAAAATAGTGTAGCAATGCCATTTAATTTCTTACTCATTTCTCTATTCCCCTATATTTAAGCAACGGTAAAAACGACTACAACTGCAGTGTTTCACAATTCACTTAAAAGAAATTAAATTCTTTCTCTTATTTTGAAAGTGATTGTTGCTGTTTAGCATCCAATTCTTCCCAGCGTGCGTATTTCTCTGTTAATTCCTCTTCTATTCGCTTCATTTCTTGCCCATCTTGAATCATCTCTTCCGGGTTTTTCTGACTATATTCAGGAGACTGCATCGCCAAAATAAAGCTTTCTCGGCGATTTTCAAGATTTTCAATTTCTTCGGGAAGTCGCTCCAGCTCTTTGGTTTCTTTGTATGTCAGTTTGACTCGAGTCTGATTTTTAACTCTAACAGAAGCACTTGCTTTGAGTTTTACTTCTTGTGGAACCTGAACCATTTTTTTTCGATGTTCAATCCACTCATCGTAACCTCCGACATACGCAGACCAATTACCATTTGGATCCGGCGCAATAACTAAAGTAGCGACATTATCCATAAATGATCGATCATGAGATACCAAAATTACCGTTCCAGGATAGCGACTTAACGTATCCTCAAGTAATTCTAAGGAATCAATATCAAGATCATTCGTAGGCTCATCCATTACCAATAGATTTGCCGGTTTTGCAAAAAGCTTAGCTAACAAAAGTCTATTTTTTTCTCCCCCTGAAAGACTACTAACCTTGACATTGACTCGATGAGGCGGGAAAAGAAATTCGTTCAGATAGCCAACTACATGTTTCCGGGTACCTGCGACTTCAACCCAATCAGAACCAGGAGATACTGTTTCAACTAATGTTTTTTCAGGAGATAACTCATTACGTAATTGATCAAAATAAGCAATTTGCAAATTGGTTCCTAATCGAATTGAACCAGAGTCTGGCTGAAGTTGTCCCAAAATCAATTTAATGAAAGTCGTTTTTCCTACACCATTAGGGCCCAAAAGTCCTAATTTGTCACCACGTAAGATTCTCAGAGAAAGATTTTTAACAATATCTTTATTTGTAAACGACTTATTCACATCAATGAGTTCGGCCACTAATTTTCCACTTTTTTCTCCAGCATCTAAGCTAATCTTGGCCGATCCAATCTGATCTCTTCTTTGAGCTCTTTGAATTCGAAGTTGTTCTAAACGTCTAACACGACCTTCGTTTCGAGTTCTTCGAGCCTCGATTCCTTTTCTAATCCAAACCTCTTCTTGAGCCCAAAATTTATCAAACTTTCGTCTTGCCGTTTCCTCTACAGAAAGTTCTTCTGTCTTTCGTTGTTCATACTGCTCAAATGAGCCGGGATAAGAACGCAAAACTCCTCGATCCAATTCCACGATACGATCTGAAATACGATTTAAAAATGATCGATCATGTGTAACAGTCATAAGACTGCGAGAATTTTTAAATTCAGACAGAATAATTTCTTCTAAAACTAAGATGGCATCAATATCGAGATGGTTAGTCGGTTCATCTAAAAGCAATAGATCTGGCGATAAAGCAAATCCTAAGGAAAGAGCGGCCTTCTTCTTTTCTCCTCCCGATGCCTTTTTGACATCTAATGTTGATTCATTAATCCCGAATCGATGTAAATACTCAATAATTTTTGCCTGTATTTGCCAACGACGTTTTTCATCGTCAATTTTGTCAATTCCTCCTCGAAGAATTAACGACTCTAATAAATCCCCCGCTTCAGGAAACACTGGTTCTTGTTCTACATAAGTAACATGAATCCCATTCTTTTGCTGTAAAACACCCTCATCCAGCTTTTCAACACCGGCTAAAACTTTTAGTAAGGAGCTTTTCCCTGTTCCATTTCTTCCTATTAGGCCGATCCGTTCCCCTTCGTTGATCATTAAGTCGGCATGATCCAATAAAGGATGATCTCCCCAGGCTTGAACCGCATTGGTCATCGAAATCAGTATCACAGCCCCGTCTCCTCTAATTCAACAAAATCAGGCTCTTCCTGTTCATGAAGCTGTACTTTTGTCTGTACTACCGTAGGAATCAATTCTCGAGTAACCCGGAAACTTTTTGATCGATCAAAGCGTAACTTCCCGCTTAAGCCGTCGGAATATTCCATCTTATCGTGCCATTCCAACCAATCTTTACCTAAGCGCCACGCATCAACCCCGACAGCAAATAAAATCCGATCTTCTCCATTAAGTAGTGATAGATGATCATGATATTTACCGTGATTTGAAGTTTCTAATTCTGTGACGGCAGGAATTTCTAGAGTCACCATACCTCTTAAATCATTAGCTTGTGTTTGAGCTATGGCTTCGTCCGTATTATTACGAGGATTTGTATAACTTGTTCCGAAAATAGCCAACTCGGGAGAAAGATACGGCCTTACTAAACTAGCGTAAGCAGAATTTAGAGCAAAGATAACACCTCGAAATGGAATCTGATTCAAATCAATAATCTTTTGTATTTCTTGAAGATTCACCTGTTCCTTTTGAAAAGAAATTCCCCTTTTTTCTAGTGCTTGCTCCGCTACTTTCGCAATATTTTGATCATATTCGCTTGACGTTGTCAGAATAAGGAACGGAAGAGACACTTTATCGTCACTAATCGTACTACGAGTAGCTTCTTGAACTAGTTGTTCCATCTGACTTTCCATAGATAAATCAATACTCATAAATAGATCTGGAACGTGATCAGTTTGTGGACGATTGATCGCTAAAACGGGAAGAGGAATAGATGTCATCGAGGCAACATATTCTACTGAATCCTTAAACAATGGACCGATAATTAACATCACTCCGTCATCTGTAGCTTTTTCCAAGGTAGTAGATATTCGACCTGGTTCAGACAAAGTAATGAACCTTAGATCATATTTTTCTTTATCTTCTTCATATGAAGCTAAAATGCCATCCTTAAATGATCGCATTACGGTATAAGCAGGATCCGTTTCAGGAGGAACCAAAACCGCTAAAATTGGTTTTTCTACAGCTCGAGATTCACTTGTAGGTGATACTTGACCATAAGTACCACAAGTTACAGATGTTAATGTGATGGCAAGTAACAGTTGCCAAAAGATAACTACCATCGTTTTTGATGAGGGCACCGTGGACTCCATAAAACTCATTGACAATAACAATTTGATTCAAACAATAGGTCTTCCGACACAAGATATGCCAACGCAAGCTCTATACATTGTAGGGCTTCCTATTGGAAATCTGGCAGACATTTCGCTTAGAGCACTTTGGATACTCAATCACGTCGATATGATCGCTGCGGAAGATACTCGTGAAACAAAAAAAATTTTAGAGAAGTTTAATATATCCTCGCCATTGTGCTGTGTTCATCAACATAATGAACAACAAGGAGCCCATACCCTGATTGAGCACTTGCAATTAGGGAAACGAATCGCCCTTGTAACTGATGCCGGAACTCCTGCGGTTTCTGACCCAGGAGCAAAAGTCGTCCGGTTAGTTCAAGAACAAGGTTTTAGAGTGATACCAATTCCTGGAGCTTCAGCTGTTATTACAGCAATGTCCGTAGCAGGGATGGCCCCTGAAGGATTCATCTTTCACGGCTTTTTAAGTGGTGGCAAGCAAGAACGAAGAAAGACAATTAAAGAATTAGAAAAAACAAAACGTACCTTCATTCTTTATGAAGCACCACACAGAATTCAAAAATTGATAACGGATTTAACAGAGTCTTTAGAGGGTTCTAGACGAGTTGTAATCGCTAGAGAATTAACAAAAAAATTCGAATCAATCGAAGTTCAAAATACAGAAACTTTATCTACTTGGATCAAGTCACACAAAGCTCAAGGCGAATATGTTGTCATTGTTAACGCTCAAGAATCAAAAACACAAGAATCGATCGACGACACCACTTTAGAATGGATTTCTAAATTAGCAGATATTGTTCCAACTTCCCAACTTGCCTCCTTGGCCTCAGAAATTTCAAGCCATCCTAAAAAGGCACTTTATGAACAAATTCTAAGTATCAAAAACCATCGTTCTACAACCACTTTAAAAGACTAAAAACAAGTGGTTTAATGTAGCAATTACTCTGATATTGTAAAATAGTAGTTTCCCCCTCTAATACGAATAGGAATTAAACGTGGCTTTTAGTAAGCATAAAAATAAAACCAAAGTTACTAACATAGGAGAATCATCCACCCCCTCATCGTTTGATACACCAACAGAAACGATTGAGTCTTCTCCTATTACTCAAGAATCAGAAGTAGCTGGTTACGTCACTGGACAAAATATTGCATCTGCAAATCAACATGATATGCAAGGATTGATCTCGATTCTTGACGGACACAGTCCTGAAGACCGTAAGGCTATCCTAAAAGCGCTCATTCAAAGAGAAAAAGTCAGAGAAGTTAACGATACTAAAAGTGCTGATGACGAAATTAATCCTGACTGGAAAGAAGGTTCTTATCCCTATAAGAACCGCATGAGCACTAAGCGATACGAAAAGGAAAAGTATCTTTTACAAGTTGAGTTACTTAAGCTTCAGTCTTGGGTTAAAGAAACTGGTGCTAAAGTCGTTATCCTTTTTGAAGGTAGAGACGCTGCGGGCAAGGGCGGTACCATTCGCCGTTTCATGGAACATTTAAATCCTCGTGGCGCTCGTGTTGTTGCCCTTGAAAAACCAACCATTCAAGAACAAGGACAATGGTACTTCCAGCGCTACGTATCCCAATTACCAACTGCTGGTGAAATCGTTCTTTTTGATCGTTCTTGGTACAACCGCGCTGGTGTAGAACACGTCATGGGATTCTGTTCCAACGAACAATACATTGAATTCATGCGCGAGTGTCCAGAATTTGAACGTTTCCTTACTCGTAGTGGTATTTACTTGATTAAGTTCTGGTTCTCTGTCAGTAAGAAAGAACAACGCCGTCGATTTAAAGAACGTCGTATTCATCCCTTGAAGCAGTGGAAACTTTCTCCTGTCGATATGGCCTCTTTGGACAAATGGGACGACTACACAAGGGCTAAAGAAACAATGTTCTTGAATACAGATACGGTCGCAGCTCCCTGGACCGTGATCAAGAGCGATGATAAGAAGAGAGCCCGACTCAATGCGATGCGTTATGTATTGCAAATGATGCCTTACAAGAATAAAGATACTGAGGCAATCGGAGAAATCGATCCTTTGATTCTTGGTCGTGCAAACACTATCTACGAAAAAGGTGAACACAGTGATGTACTCCTTTCACTTTCTCACCAAGTCGAAGAATAGTTGTCCTAACAGGAATTAACCACAAAAGCCCGCCAAATTGGCGGGCTTTTCAACAGTCTGAAACGTTATGGAGCTGAATAAAGTCCTATAAGTTCTGCCATATCAACAACATATCCATCGATTTCATCAAGAACTTGTTGTCGGGTTAAATTCTTCTTTTCTATTCGTTTTGTTACAGCATAAGCCTTAAAGAAATAACGATGCGTTCCTATCGGAGGACGAGGGCCGATATAACCGATACAATCTCGGTCGTTAATGCCTTCTTCGGCTTGATCAAAAAGACAAGAGATATCAGCGGCTTCAGGTAAATCCAGATCCTGACAAGGTAAGTTATAAACCACCCAGTGAACAAAATTACGCTTAGGAGCAAGCGGATCCGGAGCATCGGGATCCGAGCAAATCAAAACCAAATATTTTGCTGTTGCAGGAACCTCTCGAATAGATATAGCAGGAGAGATATTCGCATCAAACTGAGTGAATCTCTTAGGTATTTCTGCTCTATGTTCAAAATTCTGAGAGTAGATTCTCATTACTGTCTCCCTTATCAACACCCGATCATTTTCTTTTAAGATCTTTCAGCTGTTTCGCGAGTCTTGGAAGATTTAACCGCACGGACAACACTATCTAACATCACAGAAATTTCTTCAACAATATTAGACGCAGTCACAATACCACAGAGTTCTCCATTCTCATCAACAACAGGAAGTCTACGAATTCCCTGTTCTCTCATACGAGCTAAAGCATCCACTACACCTTCGGTGCACTGTGCAATAACGACAGGAGTCGTCATAACATCATCTGCGGTGAGATCTGCGGGACTCCGTTCCAAAGCTACAATTTCTAATGTGATATCACGATCAGTCAACATACCAATTGGTTTATTGTTGGCATCTACAACGACCAAACTACCGACATGATCCTGGCGCATCCTCTTGGCACATTCCAAAATAGAAGTTCCTGAAGGAATGGTTGTAACTTTATGGACTGCCATATCAATAACTTTCATTGATCGAGCTCTCATCTTCTACTTCTTCCTTGTTTTTTTCACATCAATATGATGAGTCTACAAAAAAAAATTTGCATTGGGAGTTAATTGACATACTCTCAATAAAAAATATCATTTAATTTTTACTGTCTTCTTGAGCTTCTACTCTTTCTTCCTCTAAACGAGAAAAGTCATAACATTGAGAATCTAACAAATGGGATGGTGCTACTCGCATCAAACTGCGGAAAATATTTTCTACTCTTCCTGGTGTTTCTCGATCCATGCGAGCAATAATCTCTTTCATTTCCTGACGGCAAAGGTCATGGGCTCCACATAATTTTGGAATCAAATCGTACTTCATTGCCTTGCTCCAGCGAGTCAAATCTTTCTCTCTCATATAGACCAAGGGACGAATAATAATATGTTCCTTAGCGTCACTTAAAAGCTTTGGAGGCATCGATTTTAAACGTCCACCATAGAACATATTGAGCATTAATGTACTAACAACATCATCTAAATGATGTCCTAATGCAATCTTGGTACACTTCAATTCTCGAGCAAGTCGATACAGAATTCCCCTACGTAAACGAGAACATAACGAACAGTAATTTCTAGGATCTTGGTATTTTGATTGAACTATTTTGAAGGTATCTTGATCCTCTATGTGATACGGAACTTTAAGAGTTTCAAAGTGTTTGATTAGCCTTTCTTTTGGAAAACCAGGTAAGTGTTGATCAATACATACAGCCAAGATCGTGAAATCTATAGGAGCTCTTCCTTGTAATCGAACTAAAGCATCCAAAAGAGCGTAACTATCCTTCCCACCAGAGACACAAACCATCACTTTGTCTCCATCTTGGAGCATATTAAAATCCGTAATCGCTTCTGCACAACGACGTACTAGTCTTTTTTCTAATTTTCGATTTTCAAAGGAAAGACGCTCACGCTCTTCTTTCTGATTTACTTCATCAGTCATTTTTTGTTCTCCAAATCTCAACTCCCACACTAAATGCATCTTTATAGGCTTCAGTCTTCTCGCTTCTAATATGTACAGCCTTTACCCTTTCATCCTCAAGAAGATTAGATGCAATCCGATCTACAAGTGTTTCTTGTAAACAAATATGCTCATTAGATAAGGAATGTCTAATAGCCTCTGCTATCGCCTCATAGTCATAAACGTTCGTTATGCAATCCTCTATTACACTTGTATTTTCTAAATCAACTAAAACGCTGGCATTAAAAATAACGGTTTGTGATCTTCCTTTTTCGTGTTCATACACACCAATAGGAATCTGAACCCTATAATCCTTTAGGAAATATTTACGAAATTTTCCTGAAGCTTCTAGCTCATTAAAAGTTGTCATAGTTAAATTCCTCTTTTTTGGAAATATATGCCACAATAACCTCCATGAGATGGCTTCTTGTTATTTTTATTGCGATAATCATCCTGACCTCTGCAATTCCCTGGCTACAAAAGTTAGGGATAGGTAGGTTACCAGGAGATTTAAATTTTCGACTATTGGGACGATCGATTCAGATTCCTCTTGCCAGCACAATCCTAATTGCCTTTATCGTATTCGCTATTAGTAAATTTATCTGATTGAAGAATTTCTTGAATTACATTACATCGAGAACGAAATATCGCTTGAGGTATGTCTTTGGCGGATGTTTGAGCTTTTGCTATCGCTTTTGTATCGATACCTCGAACAGCCTTCAGAATTTTTTCCCAAAATTGAGATAAAACAGAATTATCTAAGTAAGAAACAATTTTCAATAAAAGAAGAAAACGTTCAGGGCGCCTTATTGCATCTGTTTTTGTCAAAAGTTCCAGTACTTTTTCTGCGTTCATCGTTTGTTTTGAAAACATTCTGCCATAGCCTGAGATCAATACAGCTAAATCAGCATACTTCGCAGGAGCTCGTAGACAAAGAAGAATTTGCTTCGTTTCCTGCTCTGAACAGTTGGCAAAACTCATACCAAACCGTATGAGACTTACTTGTTCAGAGTCGACTTCATCTAACTTTTCTAAAATTTCAGTCGATAAATGCCAGGATGGAAACACTCGCTGTAAATAGCCCGATTCCAACAAAGTTTTAAAAAAAAGTGATGGTTTGGGTTCGGTTAAAGCACGATCTAATTCTTTAAAGACTCGTTCATAAGTTAAGGTATCCGCTTCTCCCTGATGAACAATCTCTGCGAGTAACCTCTTTGTCTCATCAGCGATTACAAAATCAGGAAAACGTGCTGAAAATCGAGCAACCCTCAAAAGTCTTACTGGATCTTCTGCAAAAGCTCCACTAACATGGCGTAGAGTCCTCAATCGAAGATCTCTCATCCCTCCATAGGGATCAATTAAATTTCCCCTGGAGTCCAATGCCATTGCATTAATTGTTAAATCTCGCCTTTTTAAATCTTCTTCTAACGTAACTTCCGGAGAAGCTTTAAAGAAAAAACCATGATAACCATGACCATTTTTTCTTTCTGTGCGTGCTAAAGCATATTCTTCATGAGTTACTGGATGGAGAAATACTGGAAAATCTTTCCCTACCGATAGATATCCTCGACTGAGCATTTCCTCAGGAGTTGAACCCACAACAACCCAATCTTTATCCTGAGCCTGAACATTAAAACCTAATTCTTGTAGTTTTTGATCACGAACCCAGCCACCAACAACATATATCTGCACAATTTTTCTCTTTGGAATTACTATGTGTAGAGGTAGATTATCACGATGAATAAACGACCGATACCTTCAGGTAAAAGTTAATGAGTACAAGTAACGAAAAAAGATTAGAACGACAAAAACTACATTCAATACGAAAAGAACTTTTTCTGGATGAGATTAAAAAGAAAAAAATAGCAAATCAAGTTTTTTTCTGGTTGGATCAGTCACCCTGGAAAACTATTGGCTTCTATTACCCAATTTGCGAAGAAATTGACCTTTTCCCTTGTATAAAACTTTGGTCAAGTTTAGATAAATCCCGCCAAGCATCACTTCCCGTTATTGAAAACAACACCTTAATCTTCAAGGGATGGTCTACTCAAACCAAAATGACTTATGGCTATAAAGGAATTCCTGAGCCACACGGAACCCAAGAAATTAAACCTGAAGTGATATTAATACCGTGCATTGGATACGATAAATCTAAATTTCGCCTCGGATATGGTGGTGGATGGTTTGATCGTTATTTAGCTTGCCATCGCAACATAAAAACAGTGGGAATATGTTACGAACGCTGCCTTCTCGATTCTATTCATCCACAGCCACATGACATTCCGATGGACTGGATAATTACTGAAAATCAAATCTTTTAGTCCTACCAGTCCTAAATAATGATTACTACTCAAGCATTTGACTTAAGGCGGTCGTAATATCGGTTGTATCGATGCCTTCTTCTAGTTGACAAAAAGCTCCTTCTAAAGCGGACAGACCTTCTTGCTTAAAGCGAGAAATCAATAAACCATTATCCCGACCACTCTTCAAGCCACCACCAATCATCAACAGCCTTCCTTCTGCAGATAACAGTTTGAAGTAAAAGAGATCATTTTCTCTATATTGTTTGATCTGTGGTTTCACCACTTTTTTAGAGATTTTAGTTTGTGAATTCGTAGAAATAGTTCTAAAAGTTCGCAAACCTACCGCATCACGAACCTCGTCTAACAATTTCCGGGCAATGGGACGAATTCGAGATGCACCTTCTTGCAAAATTTCTTCGACCTTTCCTGGGTTAGACATTAAGTGGTTATACAGTTCTCGTTTAGGAGCGATTTCCTTATTGATTTGACGAAATACGATTTCTTTCGCCTCACCCCAACTCAAACCACTACGGAGTGCGCTACGGAATTGCTCACGTTCAACCTTATTGGCAAAAGCATCATAAATCACTGTCAGCGATGTCGAATCCGGATCTTTTGCCTCTCCTGGCAATTTAGAATCCGTTACGATTTTCATCACAGCTTCTCGTAAAGCCTTCTCTCCTCCCTCAAAAAGAGGAATGACATTGTTGTAGCTTTTACTCATTTTTCTTCCATCTAAACCAGGAAGAAGCTCCGTTTCTGCATCTACCATCGCTTCTGGTAGAGTCAGAATATCCTTACCTTTGCCGTACATCAGATTGAAGCGTGTTGCGATGTCTCGGCACATTTCAATGTGTTGAATTTGGTCTTTTCCTACCGGAATTAAATTTGCACTAAACATCAGGATATCTGCAGCCATTAAAATGGGATAACAGAACAACCCCATGGTGACATCCTGGTCAGGATCCTCTCCCTTACTTTCATTCACATCTACTTTTGCTTTATAAGCATGTGCTCGATTCATCAATCCTTTATTACAGACGCAATTGAGGATCCAATTAAGTTCTGGAATTTCAGGAATATCACTCTGACGATAAAAATGAATCTTTTGTGGATCTAGACCACAAGCAAGCCATGTCGCGGCGATTTGAACACGACTCTTTTCAACTCTGTCAGCATCACCACACTTAATTAATGCGTGATAATCCGACAAAAAGTAAAAGCTTTCTGTCTCCGCTGTTAAAGATTTTTGAATCGCTGGTCTAATACAACCAACATAGTTTCCCAAGTGTAATGTTCCGCTGGGAGTGACCCCGGTTAAAACCCTAATTGTCATAAAACTCCAATATTCACAGCAACACTGCTTACTTTTGATGTGATCAATTTTAAGCAAAAGAGCCACCTAGTAGGCGGCTCTTTTACGTTGATTTAGAAATTTAGATTAGATATCGAGTCCGGCAGCCTTACGGAGGATTTCTGCTTTATCCGTTTTTTCCCACGTAAATTCGGGTTCATTGCGACCAAAATGTCCGTAGGCAGCAGTCTTCGAATAAATCGGACGTTGCAAATCCAACATTGCAATAATGCCATTTGGTCTAAGATCGAAATGTTGAAGAACCAACTCTGCTATTTTTTCATCTGAAATAACACCGGTACCGCCTGTATTTACGGTCACATTCACGGGTTTAGCTACACCAATCGCATAAGCAACCTGAATCTGGCAACGCTTCGCTAGGCCAGCAGCGACGATATTTTTAGCAACATAGCGACAGGCGTACGCAGCTGAACGGTCAACCTTAGTCGGATCTTTCCCAGAGAAGGCACCACCACCGTGTGGACATGCACCACCATAAGTATCAACAATAATCTTACGTCCAGTTAAGCCACAATCACCCTGTGGACCACCTACAACAAACCGACCGGTAGGATTAATCAAGAAACGCGCACCTTTGAGCATTTCGGGCGGGAACACCGGACGAATGATCTTTTCAATCACTGCTTCAACAAACTCTGGCTTCATTTTATCGCCATCACTCATTTCCGGAGTATGTTGAGTCGATAACACTACGGTATCAACAACAGCTGGGCGACCGTTAACATACTTCATAGTGACCTGACTTTTGGCATCCGGACGCAAATACGGCATCTCTCCGCTACGACGCATTAAGGATTGTTGTTCTACCAATCGATGAGCATAATAAATCGGAGCCGGCATCAATGCTTCTGTTTCATCACATGCATATCCGAACATTAAGCCTTGGTCTCCAGCGCCTTTTTCTAAAGGATCATCACTTGCATTATCAACACCTTGCTTGATATCAGGAGATTGTTTATCGTAAGCTACTAAAACAGCACAACCTTTATGATCAATTCCATAACTACTATCGTCGTAACCAATTCGCTTAAGAACACCACGGACGATATCGGTATAGCTCACATTAGCCTTGGTTGTAATCTCACCGGCAAGTACTACGGTTCCGGTGGTACATAAGGTTTCTGCGGCAACGCGAGCCACAGGATCCTGCTCTAAAATTGCATCTAAAATGGCATCTGATATCTGGTCTGCCACTTTATCTGGATGTCCTTCTGATACGGATTCAGAAGTAAAAAGAAACTCTTTATCTGACATTGCTGTACTCCAGTTACGTCAATTGTTATCAATTATTAGGAGACAGCGTCTTGGGAAATTTAGTCACAAGACGCTTTAGCGGTATTTTTTGGCCCCGCAAGTTGTCCTTTAACTCGGCCCATGCGAACTATAATCTCTTCATTGACCTTTTACAAGGTAAGATTTCAACTATCGTTTATATACTGTAATAAAGCATAATTTTCTGAAACTTAAAATATGGCAAAGTCTCAAATTAACCAATTCATATCACGTGCTTCCATTGCGCTACTGAATATGACCGCAAATTGGAAACAATCTTCCCGCACTCGATTGGCTAACCTTCTTGGAAACATTGCCTGGTATGTTCTGGCAAGACGTCGACATATCACTCTTATTAATTTAAAACTTTGTTTCCCCGAATGGGACGAAGAAAAAAGAATTCAGACCGCAAAACAAGTTTTCCGTAATCTTATGCGAGCGGCGCTGGACCACAGTGTTCTTTGGGTTGGTACCAAAGAACAAGTACTTCAAATGGTAAAGTTTGAAGGTAAAGAAAACTTAATCGAAGCGGCTAATGATGGTGTTATTGTGGTTGCCCCTCACTTCGTTGGCCTAGACGCCGGAGGCATTGCCATCAACACTTTCCTGAGAGGCTCCTCTTTATATCAAAAACAAAGTAATCCTGTTTGGGATGAGTGGGCGTACAAAGGAAGAAAACGCTTTTCTGACCCCATTTTGATTCCTAAATCAGAAAATGCCATGCGAGAAGTGTTATCTCTCTTAAAGGAAAAGGTGCCGTTTTACTACTTACCCGATATGGATCACGGTGCTCGAAACTCTGTTTTCGTACCATTTTTTAATGTTCCTGCAGCGACGCTTCCTATGGTTTCTCGATTAGCCAGAGTCACAAAATGTAAAGTCCTTTGGGGAATCGCTGAGATGACCGATGATGGCTACATCATGCACTTATCAAAACCACTAGATAATTTTCCTACTCGTGATTATGTTGCAGACACCATGCGGATCAATAAAGAGTTAGAAGCATTTATTTTGAAGCATCCGGATCAATATTTATGGACTCATCGTCGATTTAAGACTCGACCTGAGGGTGAACCTTCCGTCTATTAAACCGTAAATCTTCTAATAAATGTTTTTATTTAAATAGTTATTAATAAGCGAAGGAACACTAAGTGAAAATTTCTTTTACAAAAATGCATGGTGCCGGTAACGATTTCATTGTTCTTAATGGCATTGAACGTACGTTAGACCTCAATGTAGAGCAAATACGTTTACTTTCAGATCGTCATTTTGGTGTTGGTGCGGATCAAATTTTATTAGTAGAACCTGCAACGATGGAGGGAGTAGATTTTAAGTATCGTATTTTCAACCAAGATGGCAGTGAGGTTGAGATGTGCGGTAACGGGGCTCGCTGTTTTGCTAAGTATGTCCACGATCACGGTCTAACAAGTAAAAATAAAATTCGCGTACAGACAATGAAAGGAATCATCGAACCTGAATTATTAGCAGACGGTATGGTACGCGTTGATATGGGAACTCCTTCATTTGCCCCCAGTGACCTGCCCTTTAATCCACAAGAACTACCTTGTAGAGAATTCAATGGAGTTATCCAATGGGCAATTGAATTCCACAAAAAGCTTTACTGGTTTTCTATTTGCTCAATGGGAAATCCGCATGTTTCATTGGTTGTGGATGATATTGATACGGCCCCTGTTTCTAGTTTAGGTTCATTTATAGAAAATCATCCGGCTTTTCCCTGTCGAGTTAATGTCGGTTTTATTCAAATTTTGAATCCTTCTTTAGCTCGAGTTAGGGTTTGGGAACGCGGTGCTGGAGAAACTCTCGCTTGTGGTACTGGAAATAGTGCAGCATACTGTACGTCGAATCAACTCATGCTGATGGATAATCAAGCAAAACTTCTCAATCGTGGTGGGACATTACGTTTTGAATGGGAAGGAGAAGGAATGCCACTCATGATGTGTGGCCCTGCAGTACAAGTTTTTGAAAGTGAGATCGAAATCTGATGCAAGAAAACACAAAGCAGACTGAATTCAATCCGGAAGCGATTGTTTGTGATTTTTTATCACAGAATCCGTCTTTCTTTTTGTCACATCCAGAAATCTTCTGTCATTTGGAAATTCCAAGACAAAATAGAGATCGCAGTCGCTCCATTGTTGATTGTCAGAACGAACTACTTCGAGCTACTCTCACGACCTATGAAATGCGTGAACAAGAGATAACTCAAAAGGCGTTAACAGAACCCACCTATGCAGAATTTCAAAATCTTTTTGAATTTGCACTCAAGTTACTCGAAGCAACGGACGATGCGACCCTGCCTTACATTGTTCTAGCCCAATATAAGAAAATCTTCAATACTCATCTTGGAATGGTTCGATTGTGGAATGTTTTACCCAATTTCTCCTTTTTAGATTTCGCAAGTCCCGTTGGACAAGACATTGAACAAACGATTTCCTCAATGAGGGGTTATTATTGTGGAATCAATGAAGGTGATCTAGTTGCTAATTGGCTTCAAGTTCCTGTCGAACAAACAAAAAGCGTGTTACTCGTGCCGTTGAGACGGGTACAAAATGAAGTGTTTGGATTCATTTGCTTGGCCTCTTCTGATATTCATCACTTTGATCCGTTCGTAAAAAAAGGTATTGTTGATAAAACCGCTTTGTGTGCACAAGCGACTTTAAAGCGATTAACTCAATAAAAATAATTCCATCAGTCGTCAAGAATGGAGAACTGTATGACTTACACAGACTGTGTAATGACATTAAAGCCCGGAAAGGATCGGGCATTACTTCGGCGCCACCCTTGGATCTATGCTACAGGAGTAGCCTCTGTCAAAGGACATCCTAAGAGTGGTCAAACAATCCGTGTTCAAGATAACCGTGGCAACTTTTTAGCCTGGGCCGCTTACTCACCGGATTCAGCATTAAGAGCCCGTTGTTGGTCATTTAACGAAACGGATATTATTGATAAGAACTGGTTTAAAGAAAAAATTGAAAGTGCAGTTCGTTCTCGCTCTCATCTTTTGGGAAAAACAAACGCAGTACGCCTTATCTTCGGAGAAGCAGATAACCTTCCCGGTTTAATCGTTGATCAGTATGCAAATCAATTAGTAACGCAATTCCAGTCTGCTGGCGTGGAATACTGGCGTGATGTGATTGGCGAAGCTCTAGTTTCCGTAACCGGTATTCAGCAAATATATGACCGATCCGACGCTGCGACGCGTGCACGCGAAGGACTCCCCGAAAGAAAAGAAGTTCTGGAAGGAAACGAACCTCCCGAAGAAATTGAGGTTAACGAAAACGGAATCTTCTATGGTGTAGATGTTCGAATTGGCCATAAAACCGGCTTTTATGTAGATCAGCGGGAAAATAGAGACTTAGCTTGTAAACTTGCTCAAGAATTTAAAGAAAAACATGGCCGTGGTATGAGAGCATTAAACTGTTTCTGTTACACGGGGGGATTCTCTCTAGCCCTTGCAAAAGGGGGAGCTGCAGAGGTGATTTCTATTGATTCCTCCGCTGAAGCTCTTGCTATGGCAAAAAGAAACGCTCATAGAAACAACTTCACCGAAGAAACGTTAAAGTGGGTTGAAGCCAATGTTTTCGAAGAGCTTCGTAAAATGCGCGATGCTGGAGAAAAATTCGATCTTGTGATACTAGATCCTCCGAAATTTGCTTCAAGCCATCATCATGTTGAAAAGGCAGCCAGAGCTTACAAAGATATTAATCTCAATGGTTTAAAAATTCTGAATCCTAATGGGCAACTATTAACTTTCTCTTGTTCAGGTGCTATTGATGTTGACTTATTCCAAAAAATCGTAGCTGGGGCAGTCATCGATTCTCGAATAGATGCTTGGATGATACAAAGACTTGGTGCCGGAGAGGATCATCCACTGATGATGACTCATCCTGAAGGGGAATATCTCAAAGGTCTTCATTTGAAAGTTCACTCTTAAAAACCACTCTTAAAAACTCCTGTGAAAAGAAAGCCTGCTTCTATTGCAGACTTTCTTTTTTTGATGTATAAATCCTCGCCATTCCCATCGATGGGATATCATTTTTGACCAAGAAAATTTCTCTAGTATTTCAAGGAACTACGATGAATAAGTTGATTCCTGTAACCATCATTACAGGCTTCCTCGGTGCCGGTAAAACTACATTGCTGAATCGCATTCTGACCGAAGAACACGGTGAGAAGATTGCAATTATCGAAAACGAATTTGGGGAAGAAAGCATTGATAATGATTTGATTGTTCAAAACGAGAACGAAGAAATCATTACGATGAATAACGGATGCATCTGTTGCACAATCCGAGGCGATTTGGTTGATAACCTTCTCACTCTAGTTGCAAAAAAACGGAATAATCAGGCTGATTTTGATCGTATTATCATTGAAACAACAGGACTAGCTGATCCTGGTCCGATCGCACAAACATTTTTCATGGATGAAGAGATCAGTCAGTGCTTTATGATTGATGGCATTATCACGATCGTAGATGCACTAAATGGTTCACGAACTCTGGATGAACAGGTTGCGGCTCAGGCGCAGGTTGGTTTTGCTGATCGCATATTACTCAGCAAAGTCGATTTAGTAACACCTGAAGCAGTGACAGAGCTATCGCATCGCTTGCATCAAATCAACCCTAGAGCTCCGATTTTTGAAGTCAATATGGGGGAAGTTGATATCAAGGAAGTACTAGATATTCATGGATTTAACATGGATTCCATACTTGAACTTGATCCAGATTTTCTCAAAGAAGAAGGTTGTGACTGCGATCACCACGATGGTGAACACGAATGTCACTGTGGTCACCATCACGAACATGGTGAATGTTGTTGTGGCCACCATCATCATGACGATCACGATCATTGTTGCTGTGGTCATGGCCATGACCATCACCATCACCGTAAGAGCTACGATGATGAGATCGCAGCCTTTATGTTCAAAAGTGAAATTCCTTTTGATCCGGCAAAGTTAGACCGTTATATGCAGTCACTTGTTCAGGTTTATGGACCTGATATGCTGAGATATAAAGGAGTTCTATATATGATGGGTACCGATAGGAAGATGATTTTCCAAGGTGTTCACATGCTCATGGGAGCAGATTTAGGTAAACCCTGGGGAGCTGAAAAGCCCTCTAGTAAGATTGTCTTTATCGGACGTAAACTTCCGAAAGATGCAATTATTCAAGGTTTAACAACCTGTTTATCTAAATAGTTCTTTGATCTTGGAAGAGAACTTTAATTATGGCTACAATTAAACGCAAAATTAATACCAACAAGGCACTTGAAGAAGCAGCTGAAATCGCACCTCTCGTCCAAGACGATCAAACGAATTCCGTTGTACATGTCAGTGCACAGGAAGCTAAACAAGCAGCTAAGTTCATTATGGATACAGTTAACAATCGAAAAGAAGAAACCGTTATCGTTGATGGAATTCAGATTCCAACGGAGGCGGAATTGCTCAGTATGTCTGAAGATGATTATATGAATGAACGCCAACAGGCATTCTTCAAACATCTTCTCAAAGAACGCGAAATTCAGCTTCGTAACAATGCAGAGTCTACAACTGAACACTTAAGAGAAACGACTATTGTTCCAGATCCTGCCGACCGAGCTACTATCGAAGAAGAACACGCTTTAGAACTTAGAACTCGTGATCGTGAACGTAAACTTCTCAAAAAAGTTCAGGATGCTTTGCGTAGACTCGAAAAGGGTGAATATGGTTGGTGTGAAGAAACCGGCGATCCAATTGGCATTCCTCGCCTTTTAGCTCGTCCTACAGCCACATTATCACTAGAAGCCCAACAACGTAGAGAATTAAAACAGAAACTCTACGGAGACTAATTTTCGTTTTCTACTCCAACAAAATCAAGAGATATGAGTTTTATTCTCTTTAAAATCTCTGATTTATAAAAATAAGTACGGAATACTACTTTTCTAGTAATAGAAAAGTAGTATTCTTCGTCTTTTGACACCCCTTCTCTTGCTTGGAATCCGCTATGACATCGACTAACAGTAAATTGGTCCCAGCTCAATTAAAAGCAGAGGTTTTATCCGAAGCACTCCCGTTCATTCAACGCTTTCACGGAAAAACAATTGTCATTAAATATGGCGGTAATGCCATGACGGATGAGAGCTTACAACGTTCTTTTGCTCGAGACGTTGTACTTCTTAAGCTTGTTGGAATGAATCCCGTCGTCGTACATGGGGGTGGTCCTCAAATTGGAGAAGCTTTAAAACGAATCGGTAAGAAAAGCGAATTTATCCAGGGAATGAGAGTCACTGACGCAGAGACCATGGAGGTTGTAGAATGGGTTCTATGTGGGCAAGTTCAAGGTGATTTGGTTACATTAATCAATAGCTTCGGTGGTCAGGCAGTCGGTCTTAACGGTAAAGACGGTGGTCTCATTCGAGCCAAACGCTTAAAACTCCAAGACATTCATGATCCTACAAAATTTTACGATGTTGGACAGGTTGGTGAAATTGAATCAATCAATCCTGCTGTCGTAAAAACACTGCAAGATGATGCTTTTATTCCAATTATTTCCCCAATCGGTCTAGGTGAGGATGAACTAGCTTACAACATTAATGCGGACGTAGTTGCAGGCAAAGTCGCAGAGGTCTTACATGCAGAAAAACTAGTTATGCTCACTAATACACCAGGCGTTTTGGATAAGGAAGGCAATTTACTAACTGGCCTCTCTTCCGTTGAGGTAGATCGTTTATTTGCCGATGGAACGATTTCTGGAGGCATGTATCCCAAAATAGCTTCAGCGCTTCAGGCGGCTCGCAACGGCGTTAAGGCAGTTCACATTATTGATGGACGTGTAGACCACTGTCTGTTATTAGAAATTCTCACACCTCAAGGTGTTGGAACAATGATTAAAGCGGATTAACAGTACCTCAATGACCGATAACGAAAAAATACACAAATCCCCAAAGGGAGCGCGTCGATTCGACATCCTCAAAGCAATGGTATCCTTGCTCCAACAAGAAGGTCGAAAAAAAATAACGACCAAAAGTCTTGCCTCTCATATTGGGTTATCGGAAGCGGCGCTTTATAGACACTTTGCTAGCAAAGCTCAAATGTACGATTCTCTCCTAGAGAGTGTAGAAAGTAGTTTGATTTCGCTCATTAATCAGATTGAATTTTCAGAAAATTCGGGCTTATTTCAGGCTGAATCGATTACCGCATCTCTCATGCTCCTTCCCAATGAGCAACCAGGCATTGTGATTCTTCTTGTCGGTGACTTTTTAGCCAACGAGGATCCTCGATTACAGTCCCGCATTTCTTTAATCTTCGATAAGCTCAAAGCCCGTATCAAACAATCGCTAAGGACAGCACAGCTACAAAAAGAAGTGACCGAAGATTATGATGTTGAGTTACGTTCTCAATTGCTTCTCAGTACGATCCTAGGACATTGGTTAATGTTTTGCCGAAGCAATCTGCTCCCAGAACAAACTCAAATTTTTGATGAAATTAAACTCATTCTTCGCTAAAAAATACCCCCTGTTTATACAGAATCTTGTAAAACAGGGAGTACATCTTAAAGCACTTATTTCACTTTAGAAGCAATTGGTTCTACTCGTTCTTTGATAGCAGAAACCTCTAGTTTTGAAGTTTCATGCACTTTCGATCCCATTTTCTTCAAATATAAAACCGCTTGCTGTAACTGGTAATCATCAGCATCCCCATATCGATAGAACTTAGGTTTTGCTTTTTGTTTATCCTCAATTTGTTTTTTATTATCAACGATCGTCTCTTTAATCGTATTAACTTCTGCTGACTTTGATTTTGTATTCTGTTCAGTCGAATCCTTCACTCCATTAGAAGAATCAGGTTGTGTCAGATGATTTGCTAAATCTGCTTCACGAATATCAAAATCAACAAAATTGCCCGTTGCTGTATCCGTCACTTCCACATCTGGAGTAATACCGACCGCCTGAATTGAGCGACCGTTCGGTGTGTAATAACGAGCTGTTGTCAATTTTATAGCGGTATTTTTTGCATCTCCTCTTAAAGGAATAATGGTTTGAACAGAACCCTTACCAAATGTTTTGGTTCCCATAATCGTGGCTCGTTTATGGTCTTGAAGCGCCCCAGCAACGATTTCACTGGCACTTGCCGATGCACCATTTACCAAAACAACCATAGGCACGCTTTTGGTTATTGCGGGCAATTGAGCAATCAGTGCATCATCTTTCACTACAGAATAATCTTGAGGTGTTGAAAAGTAAGTCTTTTGCGCCTCTGTTACCTGTCCCTTTGTTGAAACAACAGTCACGCCTTGTTGTAAAAAGGCTGAGGAGACACCTACCGCAGCGTTTAGTAAACCACCCGGATCATTTCTTAGGTCAAGAATAATGCCAGATTGAAGATTTCCTGTTTTATATAAATTTTCTAGATGCTTTGCTAAATCAGAAGAAGTTCTTTCCTGAAATTGAGAAATTCTTATATATCCCATACCATCAGGCAAAGCCTTAGCTTTTACAGACTTAACTTTGATGATATCTCTAACCAGCTTGATGGTAATAGGTTGTCCAACCCCTTTTCTCATAATCGATAATTCAATAGAGGTTTTGGGTTTACCTCTCATCAATTTGACCGCATCATTTAATGACATATCCCGAATCAATTTGCCGTCAATCTTAAAGATAATGTCTCCAGCTCGGATACCAGCCTGAGCAGCAGGAGTGTCATCAATTGGTGAAATCACTCTTACGCCAGCAGGATCTGAACCGACTTCTAAACCTAAGCCTCCAAATTCACCACTAGTTCCTTCTTGTAAATCTTTGAATGCTTCTTCATCAAGAAATGCGGAATGTGGATCGAGCCCCTGTAACATTCCAGAAATAGCTTCTTTGATAAGACGCTTATCTTCAACCGGTTCTACATAAAACTGTTTAACAGCACCATAAACGTCCGTAAATTGGCGTATTTCACTTAGCGGAAGCGCTGATTTTCCAGCAGTTGGATTAGCAAAACCAACACTAATCATCGTTCCAACAAACATACCACCTAGAACAAGAGCAATCCCTTTAATTGAATTTTTCATAAACTCTATAACTTACTAGCAAACTTCCTAAATGTTAAACATTTAACCATTTAGCCGGATCAATCGGTTTTCCTTTATAGCGTAATTCGAAGTATAAAATGGTCAGATCATTTTCTTTTGATCCTACTCTCGAAATAGTTTCTCCAGCCTGAACATAATCTCCAATATCTTTTTCTAGACTCGAATTATTTCCATAGACAGTAAAGTAACCTTTACCGTGATCAATGATGATCATATTTCCATATCCACGTAAATAATCAGAAAAGACCACTTTCCCGGCCCTTACAGCCTTTACCGGTCTTTCATCTTTCACGCTGAAAATCATTCCTTTCCACGTACCCAAACCGGACTTATCATTTCTCTTCTGCCCGTATCTTGCTACAACTTTTCCATTAACAGGATAATAAGCTTTAAGCTGTTCTTTTAATGACTGAGACTTTTGTTTTTTTATATTTCTATTTTTACCCAGATTTGCAATAAGGCGATCTAATCGTCGTTCTGTTTGCTTTAATCGTTTAATTGTTAACTGTTTATTATTAACTTCACGCTGTAACAAATTAGCTAAATGCTGTCTTTTTCGTCTTTCATCTAAAAGTTGTTTCTGTTCTTTAGTTTCTTTTTTCTCTACAGAGAGCAGTTCATTTTTTGATTTTTCGGTTTTATAAACAAGTTTTTCTAACCGTTTTTTCTGTACATTAAGCTTTGAAATTAAATCCTTTGATTGTTTCGCCAACAAATCCAGAAGAACTTTATTGCGGAGCTTATTGTCCGATTTTTCCACCCATTCGGGAGTATTTTCACTACTCATTAGTTCTAATTGTTGACGAATTACTTCATCGACAATTTTCTGTTCTTGTGCAATTTTTTGCCTCAAACTTTCTATTTGTGTATTTTGGCGATGAATTTTTTTTTGTAATTTACGTTTTTCTTGCCGAATCGTCAGAATAGATTGTCTCGCCTTTTTTATTTTTTTTGCTGTTTGAACCAAGTTTCGTTCAATTTGTTTTTTTTCCTTTTTAGTCCTTTTTATAGACTTTTCTAAATTTTTAATTTCTTCTTTTTTTATTCTTTTCTGATTAATTAAATTTGATTTTTTTTCGTTTATTTGATCGTTTATAGACTTTTCTTGAATAGGACTTTCTTTCGCTACAACGTTTTGTTCTAAACCAAAGTCCCCAAAAATAAACAAGGCGACCATAACCCATAGCATTACAGTCGCCTTCATAGTAGTCTTTACCACCGACTTACTTTGATTTGCCCTGAGCAGCAACAGCAGCAACGGCTGCCTTAATCTTATCTTGGTCGCCAAGATAGTAGCTTCGGATCGGCTTCATATTGTCATCTAGTTCATACACCAAAGGTGTAGCAGTCGGAATATTTAAACCAACGATATCCTTATCGCTAATACCATCCAAGTACTTCACTAATGAACGCAATGAATTACCATGAGCAGTAATCAAAATATTTCGACCTGCTTTAATGTTCGGAACAATTTCTTTTTCCCAATAAGGAACGACTCTAGCTACAGTATCAGCCAAACATTCTGTCAAGGGTAACCCCTCTGGATCCAAATCTTTATATCTAGGATCAATTCCTGGCCACATCTCGCTGTCTTTAGATAATGCGGGTGGTGGTGTATCGTAGGATCGACGCCAAATCATTACCTGCTCATCACCAAATTTCTGAGCCGTTTCTTTCTTGTTCAGACCTTGTAGTGCACCATAATGACGTTCGTTTAAGCGCCAATCATGAATTACAGGAAGATACATCTGATCTAATTTGTCCAAGGCAATCCAAAGAGTACGAATTGCACGACGTAAAACAGACGTATAGCACAAATCAAAGGTAAAGCCTTCTTGTTTGAGCAACTCACCGGCGCGAGCCGCTTCCTCCTTACCTTTTTCTGTCAAATCAACATCGACCCATCCAGTAAATCTGTTTTCCAAATTCCACTGGCTCTCTCCGTGCCTCATTAATACGATTTTATACATAGCTCTCTAAGTTGATTATTAAAACCACGATTAAAACTTTACCAAAAAGAAACGCCGACGTATATGAGTGTATAAGATAACAACACAAAAAATGACGTTATTTCTATCCTTGTGAGATAATATGCCGGTCTTTTAAGACCTACGGTCAGACGGACCGAAAGTAATGTCTGCTAGGAAGTTTTAAATTCGAGAATTGTCTTGTATTTAATAGCACCTACCGGAAATCCTCCGAGATGTTTCTTGATATCACAGTAATGACATCAGTTTCATAATCGGAAATCTTGTTCTTGACAGGAAGGAACGTCAGATTCAAACTGTATTGTTTACCGATAGACTCTTCGAGCCTCTGATATCATGGATTTTATTACTGAAAATATTCTATTGATTGTCTGCTTTGTTTTATCTGCAGTCATGTTGGCATTTCCTTCTCTTACCAAAGGAAAAAATGCAGGGAAAAACCCCGCTGAAGCAACTATTCTTGTTAACCATCAAAACGCTCAGGTCATTGATGTACGTAACGCCGATGAATTTAAACATGGTTCTTTAGCCAATGCAGTCAATATTCCTTGTGATAACTTAATTAATCGTATCGATTCTTTAGACAAAAGTCGTCCGATTCTTTTGATTGACCAGACCGGTCGCAGAGCTCAAACAGCATTAAAACAACTTAAGTCTAAGGGCTTTGTTAACGTTTACACCCTCGAAGGTGGCCTTGTTGCTTGGCAAGAAGCTAAACTACCTTTGGTTGTACTTGAATCCAATAGAAAAAAACGCAAACACTAAAACATCTATTTAATACCTTGTGTATCACGGAAGGATAAAAAATGGCAGAAAATCAGACACCCGATACTTCAGCTTCTCAGGATCAAATTCAACAGCCTGAATTTGCTCTCCAAAGAATCTACTTAAAAGATGCTTCCTTGGAAATGCCTAACTCTCCTGAAATTTTCCTTGTGCAGGAAGCTCCCCAAGTTGATATTCAAATGGATGTCAGTGAAAAGCGTTTAGGCCAACCTGATTTATGGGAAGTCGTTGTTCGAGCAACAGTTACTGCTAAAACAAAAATTGGTGACGAAGAACATACTGTTTTCCTCGTTGAATGTAAGCAAGCTGGCATTTTCCTTTTAAGAAATATTCCGGAAGAACAGATTCCATTAATTCTTGGTATCACTTGTCCTTCTGCTGTTTATCCTTATTTACGTAGCAATGTTAGTGACCTTCTTGTTAGAGCTGGTATGCCACCAGTCTATTTAGGTGAAATCAATTTTGAAGCTTACTTTGCTCAAAGAATGCAAGCATTAGCCGAAGAACAAAAAGCTCAAGCTGAAGTAACTAAGCAATAAGTACTTAAGCTTAAATTTTCTTCCCAGAGGCATTCCTATTGAATGCCTCTTGTTTTTATAATCACCTAACGGGGAGCCTGTGTTACAAGCTGAGAGGAAGATGTGATCTTCGACCCATAACCTGATTTGGATAATGCCAACGTAGGGACAAAAGTGGTTGTATTGAGTTCTGAACTAAGCGACAGAAATTACCAAATTGGTGTTCTGTCGTTTTTTTATTTTGGGGAGAACTTTAACGTGGTTATAGTGAATGGTGTCGGCTTAGATATCGCTGGTAAGACTCTACAGGAATACCTAGAATCTGCTGGTTACAATTTCAAACAAATTGCAGTAGAAAGAAATGGATCGGTCGTTTTTAAATCCTTATATGCCACGACTATTCTATGTGATAACGATACTATCGAAATTGTCTGTTTCGTTGGCGGAGGTTAAATACTATGACTCCGTCCGTAAAGGATATCCAACTTGCACTCGAAAAGCATCACGGAATTGAATTTCAGAGAAAAATTTCTTCTGCGACAGTTGCTATTTGTGGTCTAGGCGGTTTGGGCTCCAATATTGCTATGTTATTGGCTCGAGCCGGAATTGGGAAAATCATTCTAATCGACTTCGATAAAGTAGATGTTTCCAATTTAAATCGACAACAATACAAAGTTAATCAAGTTGGTCAATATAAGGCTGAAGCTTTAGCAAAAAACATTAAAGAAATCATGCCTTGTATTCAACTAGAAATTCATGTTGAAAAACTATCTGACTTGAACATTATTCAATTATTACACCAGGCAGATATCGTCTGTGAGGCATTGGATCAAGCTCAAACCAAAGCTTGGCTCGTTAATACTGTTTTAGAAAAAATGCCCAACAAGTACATTGTCGCGGCGTCAGGGATGGCTGGTTTTAATAACCCCAATACAATTCAAACAAAAGTTATTACCGATCATTTTTACCTTTGTGGAGACCGTAGCAGTGACTTGAGTCTAGGTTTGATTTCGTCACGCGTCATGATTTGCGCAGCTCATCAGGCTCACGCTGTTCTTCACATTCTCCAAACTCAAGATCATTTATAAAGCTATGGATACAGATCATTTAATTATTGGTGGACACCAATTTACTTCTCGTTTTATTTTAGGATCAGGTAAGTATTCTTTGGATTTAATCACCGCAGCGATAAAAAACGCTCAGGCTGAAATTATTACGTTAGCAGTTCGTCGCACCAATACGAAAAATCAAGAAAACATCTTAAATTACATCCCGGATCACATCACTTTATTACCTAATACGTCAGGAGCCCGAGATGCTCACGAAGCAATCCGTATTGCTCGCCTTGCAAGAGAGCTTGGTTGCGGTAATTTCGTAAAAATTGAAATCATGAGAGATTCAAAATACCTATTACCTGATAACCATGAAACGATTAAAGCGACGGAAGTCCTTGCAAATGAAGGATTTATCGTCATGCCCTATATGTATCCAGATCTCAATGTTGCCCGAGATCTTGTTAATGCAGGAGCATCGAGTATCATGCCTCTTGCCTCCCCTATCGGATCCAATAGGGGATTAAGTACTCGAGATTTTATTCAAATCTTAGTCGACGAAATTGATCTGCCTATTATCGTAGATGCGGGAATTGGAAAACCATCGCAAGCTTGTGAAGCAATGGAAATGGGAGTCGACGCAATCATGGCTAATACAGCAATTGCTACTGCAGGTGATTTACCTTTAATGGCATCGGCTTTCCGACAAGCAATTGAAGCAGGACGAAAAGCTTACCTTTCTGGTCTTGGGAGAGTTCTGAAACGTGGAGCCTCTGCCTCAGATCCATTAACTGGTTTTTTACATGATTAAAAATTCATTTCAAGAATTTCTCATATGAAAAAGACAAATTCTTCTTTAGAGAATCTTTCTAAGAAACATAGACTCGAAATGGACCCTACTTGTCGAAAGGATCCCATGCAGTATATGTCAGGGATGGAACAAATACAGTCTAATATTTGTAGTAAGGTTTTAGCTCAAATGGATAGCTATAACCCTCTTATCTATTCCGCACAAGATGTTCAGAATGCGTTAAATCACGAAACTTGTACTATCGAAGATCTCAAAGCATTACTGTCTCCTGTAGCTGGATCTTTCTTAGAACAAATGGCACAAAAAGCCAAAGAAAAAACCAGTCAATATTTCGGCAATAACGTCTATTTATTTACGCCTCTTTATATTGCGAACCACTGTGAGAATTACTGTACTTATTGCGGTTTCAATTGCTACAACCCGATTAATCGCATCAAGCTCACTACGGAACAAATAAAGCATGAAATGGAGATCATTTCAAATAGTGGTATCGAAGAGGTCTTGATCCTTACCGGAGAAAACCGGGCAAGAAGTAATGTTGAGTACATTGGGAACGCTTGTAAATTAGCTAAAAATTATTTTCGATCTGTTGGATTAGAAATTTATCCCGTCAACACTGAAGAGTATCGCTATCTCCACGAATGCGGTGCTGACTACGTTACTGTCTTCCAAGAGACCTATGACATTCATTCTTACGAAAAATATCATCTTTTCGGTCATAAACGTGTCTGGCCTTATCGGTTTGATGCGCAAGAAAGAGCATTAATGGCTGGGATGCGAGGTGTCGCATTCTCCGCACTGTTTGGTTTATCTGATTTTCGAAAAGACGCTCTTGCAACTGCCCTGCATGCTTACTTCATTCAAAAAAAATATCCCCATGCAGAAATATCACTCTCATGTCCTCGACTAAGACCGATCATCAACAATAGTCAGATTGGCTCTTCGAACATCGGAGAAAAAGAACTGTGTCAAATAATTTGTGCTTATCGAATTTTTCTTCCCTTTGCTGGCATTACTGTCTCATCTCGAGAAAGTGAACGTTTTCGAAATGGTATTGTAAAAATCGGAGCCACCAAAGTTTCCGCAGGAGTATCAACCGGAATTGGAGATCATGAACAAAAATATACAGGAAAAACTTCTAGTACTAAACAGGGTGATGAACAGTTCACAATTAACGATGATCGTAGCTTAGACAAAATGCAAAAAGATTTAGTTCAAAATGGACTGCAACCTGTTTTAAATGATTACCTTTATGTCTAGTCTCATTTGTATTACCAACCGTCATCTCTGCAAAGAAAACTTTCTTGAGCGCATTAGAAAAGTATCAAATGCTCAGCCAACAGCCATCCTCTTGAGAGAAAAAGACTTATCCGAAGGCGAATACATGGCACTAGCAAAACAAGTTATTCAGATCTGCCAAAAAGATAAGACTCTTTGTATTCTCCATACTTTTGCACAAGTAGCTAAAGAGCTTGGTGTTTCAGCATTTCATTGTCCTCTTCATGTTTTAAGAGAATTATCTCCTGAACTTAAAAGCAACTTCTCGACTCTTGGTGCTTCCTGTCACAGTCTAGAAGAAGCACTTGAAGCTCAGTCATTAGGGTGTTCATACATTATCATCGGGCATATCTTTAACACGGACTGTAAACAAGGATTATCCGGTAGAGGAATTGATTTTTTACGTACGATTTGTCAAAACATTTCGATACCAATCTACGCTATCGGGGGAATTAATAATCAAAACTATTCTCTAATAAAGCAAAGTGGGGCAACGGGAGCATGTACTATGAGCGGTTTAATGCAGTGCCAAGATGTTTATAATTACCTGAGTCTTTACCCTGATTAGCAAACTCAAATAACTAGTTTTGTATGAAACGATTTTTGACTTCTTATTTATTGTTATTTACTGACAATTAATAGATTTTTTCAAAGAAACTTCTTACAAAAAGTGTCTATTTGATATTAATTATCTATTTACAAAAAAAGAATTATTTTTATGAACGCCTCTAAAACAAAACAAGTGATCTGCGTTTTTTGCGGTTCGAAATGTGGAACAAATCCACACTTTGAATCAACGGCTAGAGCACTAGGTCAGTACATCGGCAAGAATAACTTTGATCTAGTTTTCGGAGGGGGCAATACAGGACTAATGGGAATTGTTTCTCAGTCTGCCCTCCAAGCAGGGGCAACAGTCACTGGTATTATTCCAGAAATACTTCTCAACACCGAAACACCTAAGGAAAATCTGTCTAAGATTCATATTGTTTCAAATATGTCTGAACGAAAAAAAATGATGTCTGATTACGCTGACATGTTCATCGCTCTTCCTGGTGGCATCGGAACTTATGAAGAGGTTTTTGAAGTACTCACTAACAACTGGCTTGGTGTATTCAATAAACCTCTTGGATTTCTAGATGTTGATAATTTTTATAAAAATCTTTTTTGCTTTTTTGATGAAGCTCAGAAAAACGGGTTTATACATCCAGAATGTCGAAAACTCATTCACTATGGAACGAGTATCGAGGATTTAGTTCGCGAACTTAAAGATTCAATCTAAATCTTGTTAATACAAAGGTTCAGAGCATCTTAGCAATCTGAACCTTTTCTAGTACTCTGATGAAAATTAAATTCCTCCAGAAAAACCGTTTTGTCTCCAGGCTTCGTAGACTGTAATAGCAACAGAATTTGATAAATTCAAAGAACGATTATTAGGCAACATTGGCAAACGAATTCGGTGAGCCAAATCAAACAATTCACGCACATCAGAGGGTAAACCTGATCCTTCTGAGCCAAAAACAAACCAGTCATTCGGTTGAAAAGATACAGCCTGCACTAACTGAGAGGTTTTAGTTGTCATAGCAAACATCCGATCTCTTTGAGGCTTTTCTTGCTCTAGAAAATCATAAAAATCTTTGTATATACGAACGTCTGCGTATTCTCTGTAATCCATACCAGCACGTTTCATATGTTTGTCTTCTAAAGAAAATCCTAAAGGTTCAATCAAAATCAATCGACATCCTGTATTAGCAGAAAGCCGAATAATATTGCCTGTATTAGGAGGAATCTCAGGATGTACTAAAACAATGTTAAACATTTTTTATCTTTGTAAAAACTCGCGCATTTGCTGTAGCGCTTTTTTCTCTATTTGTCGCACTCGCTCTTGGCTAATACCGAATTCCTGAGCCAAATCAGCAAGAGTCGCACCTTTATGACCCTCGATTTCGTTATATAACCAACGTTCTGAAATAATACGCCGACTTCTCTCATCTAACTGAGAAAGTGCCTCTTTTAATCCTTGGTCAAGAATTTGTTCCTTTCGGGCTTCTTCAATTTTCTGAAGTGGTTCATCACTTTCTTCATAAAGCCAATCTTCAGGAGCAATCGTCTCTTCACCCGTTGAAGAACTCGGCTCATCGATTGTAAATTCATTACCGCCCATTCTCCGTTCCATTTCCATGACATCCGTCGCCTTTACATTAAGAGAATGAGCTATTTCCTTGATATCTGTCGGTTTTAGAACCTTGGTATCACCCTTCATAGATCGAAGGTTAAAAAACAATTTTCTCTGGGATTTTGTTGTAGCAACACGAACTAGGCGCCAATTCCGAACCACATACTCTTGAATCTCAGAACGAATCCAGGTCATCGCAAAGGTCACCAAGCGGGTCCCATGATCCGGATTAAAACGCTTTACCGCTTTCATAAGGCCGATATTGCCTTCTTGAATTAAGTCAGAAAATGGCAATCCATAACCCAAGTATTGACGAGCAATTGATACAACTAATCGAAGATGAGACATGACTAGCTCACGGGCCGCATCCACATCTCCTTCGTCACGAAGTTTGATCGCTAACTCGCGCTCTCGTTCTGGAGATAGAATCGGTGCCTGATTTGCTGCTCGTATAAAAGCCTCTAAATTACCTAACGAATCTGGGATCGCTAGGGGTTTAGGTTTATACGGTGTTAAGGCTGTTGTTTTAGTAACTTCACTACTCATGTCACCATTTTAGCGAATCCGTTCGCTTCTTTTTACCTCACAATCGATTTAGAAAATTTTAGGTACTGTTTGCTCTGATTCAAACATGAAAAAAACCAAAGTAGGTAACAGTAAGGAAAGGGCAATAATAGCGACGGATTCTCCGTATCGGTAAAAATCGAATAATAAATCACTACTCCAAACATCACATAGTGCCGGAATACTTAAAAACAGTCCTACAACCGAAACCAGACTTCCTACTAAAATAGAAAAAACGGTGGTCACTAATATGGCAAAAAAAGCAGGTCCCCAAACAATTCGTCCTTGAGCCCCTAACATTTTAAGTACGGCCTCCTCATCACGAAAAAAGGAGTGGACGTGAACAACTACCGACCATGTACTTAACAAAGCAAGTATAAATAAAGGAACGATTAAAACTAATTTGCATCGATTTATGGATTTTACAAGTGCACGACGCTTTTCAATCCAAGGCATATCCGCAGCAACAGTAATGATTCCAGAATATTTTTTTATTTTTTTTATACTTTTTTCAATAAACTTTACTTCAAGATTTCGTGGATACAACAACGAATAAACAACTGGAATTGTTTCTTTCGAATCCATTAAATTCTTTAATTGTCCTTGTAAAAATTTAGTTGCATTCAATTTTTTTACAGACAATCCTTGTTCAGAACGCAGTATTTTAGATATCAACTGTTCTTCTGATAATTTATCGATATCATGCCGTAAAAACAGCGTAACTTCATCGTTATTTTGTTCTTCTTGCCATTGATCAAACAGAGAAAAAGCCCAAAAAGTTTGTACTAAAAGACAAAAAATCAAAGCCTGAATGACTACGCATAAGCAATAAGATTTCTTGTTCTGTTGATAATTGTGTTTGGCTCTGGATAGGATACTAATCATGAACAATCCTCAAGCGGAACAATTCTAAATTTTGAGCTGTTTCTCTGTAATCTCGAAGTCGATGTCAGTACTACGGTATAACCAAACTCAGGCAATTTTGTAAATAAACGAATCAAATCCATTTTGAAACCTTCGTCTAGATTTGCCAACAATTCATCTGCCAAAATTAGATCTGGTCGATTAACTAAGGCTCTAGCGACTAGTACTCTCTTTTTCAGTCCTTCGGATAAGTCTTTTACTGCTATACGTGCATATTCATTCAATTTACATAGATCCAACGCCTCCCTTACTCGAGGCTCAATACGCTCTTCGTCTACTTCAAGGGCAGAAGCCACTAGAGAAACATTGTCTTCTACGGAATAGTTTGGGAACAATGTATCTGTTGTACTTGAAATTAATCCCAAAGAACGTCGCCATTTAGATCTTTGAGATTCAGAAAGCGTTTTAACGTCCTTTTCACGAAGTAGCACCTGACCACGAGCAGGTATTATTAAACCCGCTATCAAATTTAATAAATATGATTTTCCTTGCCCATTTCTACCTTCAAGCAAAATCATTTCTCCTTCCGTTACATCAAGAGAAAATAATTTCACTTGTGTTCCACCTGTGTGAATAAGTGGAACATTCCTAATTTGAAACAACAGCCTTCTAGAAGTCGACATCTTTTGATTTAAAAAGAGGATGTTAACCCAGGAATTTAACTAGCAGAAATCGAAAAGTCGTATCCCACTTTTGCCCAAATTTCAGTTTCTTGCATCAACATAAATTCGATCAGAGGATGATTTTTTAACCAAATTGCAGGACAAGTCAAAACAATTCTTCGTTCCTGCTCTTCCAATCGAAGATCAACCTGTTCAATCGATTTTCTTGAGTGAGCAATAATGACGGCTAATCGTAAACAGATAACTTGATACATAACCTTTCTTCGAACAATTAGTGAAGAAACCTTCTTCAAATTACCCCGATGAGCCAAAACTAAACCTGCGATGTTTTCTTGTTCATACTTAGAAAATCCCGGAATGTCACAATTACGAATTAAATAGTCACTATGTTTGTGGTAATCACTACGGGAAACAATTTTTCCTAATTCATGAAGTTGAGAAGCCCAGAATAACTGCTGTCGATCTTCTTCTAAGTTAGAAGTTGAAATTTGCGTATAGAAATCCATCGCTAGACGACTTACGCGATCTGCCTGATCTTTACTTACAGAGAAACGTTTAATTAAATTTTCGACGGAACTTGTCCGAGGATCTTGATTTACCTTTCTACCGGCCAAATCATGCAAAATACCATAACGCAATGCACCGCCTACTGGCTTCATTGACTTAATTTTTAACTTATTAAAGACAGCCAATAGAACCGCAACACCGCCCGCTATAACCTCTTTACGATCCTCTTTTAAACCCGCAAATCGTAATTTAGAAATTTCACCTTCTGCAATAATTTCCGTTTTTAAACGCAGTAGTGCTTCCTTTGTAATAGTACCGTCCGTCCAATTACTGTCATGCAAAATTTGAGAAACAGCACTCGCTGTACCTGAAGAGCCATAAGCCTCTTCCCAAGTTTCTTTTAAAACAGGCTTGATATTTCCGTCCAATTCAGCTTCCGCTGCGAGTTGTGCATTTAAAAAGGCAGACTCTGTAATTTTTCCTTCTTTAAAGAAACGAACTGATGTATTAACACAACCAATATGAAAAGATTCTCCAGCAATCGGTTCGTGTCCAACACCAACAACGCACTCTGTAGAGGCTCCACCGATATCCACAATCAGACGTTTTTTTTCTGAATTAGGTAACGTATAACTACAACCCTCATAGACAAGACGAGCCTCTTCTTTGCCTCGTAGAATTTCAATCCTACACTCAAGAACCTCTTCTGCCTTTTTAATAAATTCATCAGAGTTCTTTGCCGCTCTTAAGGTTTGAGTTCCCACGGCACGCACTTGTTGTCGTGGAAAACCTCTCAATTTTTCAGCAATGCGAGATAATGCTCCTAGGGCTTTTGTTTGTTTCTCGATACTTAAGTAACCGTTTTCATCTAACCCGGCTGCGAGTCGAACTGTCTCTTTCCAGCTCCCCTCACTAACAATTTGGTCACCTTCAACTCGAGCGATCTCCAAACGAAAACTATTTGATCCAAGATCAACAGCCGCTAGCAACATACCTTATCTCCACATTCTTTATCAATCTAAACCAATTAATGCTGATGCAAACTCCGTAGCATTAAATCTCTGTAAATCATCAATCTGTTCCCCAACACCAATAAAGTAAATTGGTAATGGTTGTTTTCTACTATGGGCTAATGCAACTAGAACACCGCCCTTGGCCGTACCATCCAATTTCGTAATGATTAAACCGGTTAGTTGAGCAACGTCATCAAACTGTTTTACCTGAGATAAGGCATTCTGCCCATTTGTTCCATCCAAAACCAGTATTACTTCGTGGGGAGCACCTTCCATTGCTTTATTCTGTACTCGACGAATGCGACTCAACTCCGCCATTAAATTCGTCTGTGTGGGAAGGCGACCTGCCGTATCAATCATAACAACAGAGGTTTTAGCTTTTTTCCCTTGAATAATGGCATCAAATGCTACAGAGCCTGGATCTGCTCCCTCACGGGAAATAACTTCAATTTTATTTCTCTCACCCCAAACGGCCAATTGTTCGCGCGCTGCTGCGCGGAACGTATCTCCCGCAGCTAACAGTACGGTTTGATCATTAGCCACAAAATGCTTTGCCAACTTACCGATACTGGTTGTTTTTCCTGCGCCATTAACTCCGCAAAGCATCATAACAAACGGTTGAGTACTTTCCGTCTTTAATTCTGCTTCACAAGGTTTCAGTATTTCAGCAATTACATCACGTAAAGCCTCTTTAACCTCTGCTTGTGTTTTAAGTCCTTTAAGTTTAATTTGATCGCGCAACTTTTCAATAATTTCCGAACTTGCTTCTACGCCAACATCAGAAGCGATCAATTGAAACTCTAGTTCTTCTAAGAAGTTTTCATCTACTATACCGCCGGTAAAAATACCAACTAGGTTTACACGGCTCTTTTCTAGACGATTTTTTAATTTAGAAAACCAACTCATTTTTTCTTTACTTGTATCGTTCATTTTAAAAATCTTGTAGAGTATCTCTGTGTTTTTTTGAGAGTCTACCAATGCTGAAGAAAAGTGGTGGAAAAATTCGAATAATCGGTGGAATTTGGAAGCGTAGCACACTTCAAGTTTTAGACTTAGATGGACTTCGTCCCACAGGCAACCGACAAAGAGAAATGCTTTTTAATTGGCTTAGCAGTCGTATTGACACTCCAACTAGCCTTCGAACTCTCGACTTATTTGCTGGAACAGGTGCTTTGTCCTTTGAGGCGGCAAGTCGCGGTTTTAAAGAATGTATTTTGATTGAAAAAAACCCGGTCGCTGCAAGGGTAATTCGGAACAATATCGATAAGCTACAAGCCCAATCGATGAAACTAAAAACAGGAAATGCACTTGAACTCATTGGAGATCTTCCTGGATTATTCGATATTATTTTTATCGATCCTCCTTTTGCTTTGGACTTACACGTGAAAATTCTTCCTCTAGCAGTATCAAAATTGTCTAAAAACGGCTTTATTTATCTTGAGTCACCACACTTCCTAGACAAAAAAATTTTTGACCAACTAGAACTAGAAATCATCAAACAAGAAAAAAACGGTAATACAACTTTAACGCTTGTACAGAAAAAATAAAGGAAATATTCATGATTGCTGTATATCCAGGAACTTTTGACCCCATTACTAACGGACACATGGATATTATCCGTAGAGCAGCGAAGATATTCCCTCGTCTTTATGTTGCTGTAGCAGATAGCAAGCGAAAGAATACTCTTTTTTCTTTAGAGGAACGTATTGAATTTGCCAGAAAGACAACTAGCGATTTACCGAACGTCTCGGTTTACGGCTTTTCCGGTCTTCTTGTCGACTTTATGCAACAACACAATGCCCTAATACTTGTACGAGGAGCCCGAGCGGTTAGTGATTTCGATTATGAATTTCAAATGGCTGGTATGAACAGAAAACTGATGCCACAGGTTGAAACAGTATTTCTCGTACCTGCGGATCAATATCAATTTATCAGCGCAACTTTTGTAAGAGAAATCGCCCTATTGGGGGGCGACGTCAGCCAATTAGTATCAGAAGACGTCGCAAAAGCTTTAGAACAAAAACATCTTAGTTTTGCTGAGACAAATCACTAAATTTCTCTTTTATCACTTGAGCACACTTCTGAGCTAACGCTCTACGGAACTCAAGAACTTGCTGAGACACCGTCCTTTTGGCGGACATCCAAGGATTATCGGGGAAAGCGGCGTCGTCCGCCCACCGAGCAATCAGATGCCAGTGTAAGTGTGGAACCATATTGCCGAACTCAGCTAGATTGATTTTATCTGGCTGAATTTCATCAATCATGATTTTCTCGAGTCGGGAAAGAACATTCCATAAAATCATTTGATCCGTCGGAGTCAAATCACTCATTTCCTTCTTATGTTCCGACCAAATCACCCGAAAATAAGCCGGATAATCTTTGTCATCAACCAGAATAATTCGAAACTTTGGTGCTTTGACAATCAAATGTTCATTAACGGAAGTACACAATGGACAGCAATCATTCGTCATAACAACACCTTTTCTATGCCATTTTTCTTCAACTTCATGAGTATTTCTTCCATCCAACCCTCGCCATATATCTGGCGAGCCATTTCTACAGCCAAGAATTGAGTTTCAGTTCCAACAGCTTCTTCATAACGACTTAACCCTTGTAAACAACCAGGACAGGTTGTCAGCACACGCATTTTTCCTTTGAAGTCATCCTGTATCTGCTGACTGATTGCATTTTTTAAGCTACGTTCTTTGACAAATCGGACTTGATTAGATATATCTGGACGGCTAATAGCAAACGTACCACTTTCACCACAGCATCGATCCGTTCCCACAATCTCTGAACCATCCTGACTATGCAACAATGCATTAACTGTTTTCAAAGGATTATTACCCTTTAGCGGACTATGACAGGGATCATGATAGATATATCGAACATCTTTTACCTGTTTAACCGATACACCCTTTTCAAGCAAATAATCATGAACATCTATTAAACGACAACCCGGGAAAATTTTCTCAAAGTCATAGTTCTTCAATGCCTGATGACAAGTTCCACAGCTAACCAATACAGTATTAATATCCTTGTAATTCAATGTATTAGCAACACGATGGAAAAGAACTCGATTACGAGTAACCACTTGACGGCTCAAATCAAATAAACCATCTCCTTCCTGAGGATGACCGCAGCATCGATATCCCGGAGGCAGTATAACTTGTACCCCTAAGTCGTATAGCAAGCCTAAAACAGCAATAGAAATCTCGCTAAAAAGCCTTTCTCCTCCGCATCCTGGAAAATAGAAAACCGTTTCAGAATCCGCCGTTATCTTTGTTTTATCTCTTATGATCGGGATGTAAGTTGAATCCTCAATATCTAACAATTTTCTAGCAGTTGTAGAAGCCTTAACATTTGGCAATTTTCGGTTGACCAAATAAATAATTTCCTTTTTCAGACTCGGTCGTCCCGTTGTGAATCCCGGACGTTTAATGGTTCCAGAAGCTACGGGTTTCAATAGATCTGATGCCAAGCGTTCCGTTTTGAAACCATATTGAATTAAGCCTTTTCTCGCCGCTCGGATCGCAACCGGATTTTCTAATTCCAAGAACTTCAAACCTGCAATTTTTGCTGGATTGATGCGTCTTTGGTTTGATTGATTCAAAATAGAACGCATCAGCATTGTTACATGGCCAAAATCGATTTTGACCGGACAGGGTTTATAACACTTAGAGCAAACCGTACAGTGATCTGAAATATCCTCAAGTTCTGTAAAGTGAGCCTTAGAAACACCTCGCCGAGTCTGCTCTTCATAGAGGAAAGCTTCTAAAAGAAGAGAAGTTGCAATGATCTTATTACGTGGCGAATACAACAAGCTCGCATTAGGTGAGTGATTGGAACATACCGGTTTGCACTTACCGCAACGCAAACACGTTTTAATTTCATCTGATACTTGCTTTGCATGGCTTTGTTGCATGATTAAGGATTCATGCCCTAACAAATTAAAGCTAGGTGTATACGCGATAGATAAATTAGATTCCGGACGCAATTTATCTCGGTTAAAGTGTCCCAAAGGATCCACCCGACCTAGGTATTGGTAGAAATCATCGAATTTACCTGGTTCAACGAAACTAATTTTCGTCATGCCGATACCGTGTTCACCCGATATGGCACCTCCAAGATCTTTTGCAACCTGCATCAAGTAGTCCACACCCCAATTGGCTACTTCCATCATTCTTGTGTCATCAGAATTGACCGGAATATTTGTGTGAACATTTCCGTCGCCAGCGTGCATATGAAGGGCAATAAAGACTCTACCCTTTAGAACCTTATCGTGAATCTTAGAAATTTCACCTCTTATAGATTCAAAGACATCCCCGCCATAAATACGCTTTAAGTTGCTTTCAACATCTTTTTTCCAAGAAACTCGTACGACATGATTCTGTACAAGATCTAAAAGTTTCTTATCTTTGTAAGGTTCTAAGACCTCTACAGGGACCACAATTCCAAGTAATTCCAACCTAGAATCAGCTTCCATCGCGGGCATATCTAAATTTCTAAGTATGAAATCCCATTGCCGACGTACGGTTTCTAATAGTTTTAATGCCTCTATTCTTTTACGATCTAGTAATTCCTCTTGACTAAATCCTGTAGATGTTAAGACGTTCTTATCGAGTTGAATTGACGAATTCAGATACTCAACCGTCGCATCAATCATGTCAATCTTATTAGCGATCGAACAACAAATATTGAACCGCTCGGTTGCATCTGTATAAGCACCGATCGCATCAAGTGGGATGACAATATCCTCATTGAGTTTAAAGGCATTGGTATGCTTAGAAATTGCAGATGTTTTTGATCGCTCAGCCCAGAATTGACGTCTTGCTTCAGCGGTCTTTGCGACAAAGGTGTCTCCCATTCTGCGCGAGGCAATCTCACTAACAAAATCGGTCTGATTATCTAAAGCATTCTCATCATCACCGATAAGATCCCCAACAATTACCATCTTAGGATACCGATCTCTGTTGCTCTTCGGTGCATAACTGATTGCATGCAAATATCGGTCATCTAGATGTTCTAGCCCTGCAAGCATTACACCTTCTGGATGAGCGTCGAAGTGCTTCGCAATCTCATAAATGGCTGGACCAGCGTTGCGAGCTGCGCCATAAAATTCCAAACATACGGTACGAGCATACTTCGGCATTTTGTGGAGAATAAAACGCGCAGATGTCACGATACCATCTGTACCTTCCTTCTGTAGAGCCGGTAATCCGCCTAAGAATTTATTTGTTACATCTTTACCGAGTCCTGGTAAACGGAAAAAAGCCCCCTTTAGCTCCAAAATCTCTTCTTTTAAAACTCGAGCAATTCCCGGGTTCTTTGTACCCTCTTTCCAAACAATTCGAAATCGAACCGTTTCCTGATTGTGTATTTTTCCGAGGTTATGGTTTAGACGCGTTACTTCAACCCACCGTCCCTGAGGATCCACCATACGATACCAGTAGATATTATCAATGGTTGTTCCCCAAAGTAATGCTTTTTTCCCACCGGCATTTTCTGCGATATTTCCACCAATCGTACAGGCATAGTTAGAGTTGGGATCTACTGAGAAGACCCAACCTTCTCTCGCTGCGGTGTCGGCAACCTGTTTATTAACGGCTCCGGCTTCACAACGAATCGTTGCATGATCTCCCTGTAGTTCATCAAGGGAAAGCATTTCAACTTTGGAAATGTTATTTAATTTTTCTGTATTAATAACCGCTGTTCGTTTATGCAAAGGAATAGCGCCTCCAGAGTACCCTGTTCCACCCCCTCGAGGAATAATGGTGAAATTCAAACGAATCAGCGTTTGAACTAATCCAGGAATCTCTTCCTCGTGATCTGGGTAAATGACCACAAAGGGATACTCCACGCGCCAGTCCGTAGCATCAGTAACGTGTGAAGCTCTAGAAAAACTATCAAATCGGATATTTTGCGACTTTGTAAAAGCTCGCAGTTTTCTTAAAGTCAGCTTTCTTAAATCCCAAGTTTGTTCAAAAGAACTCTTAAATTTTTCGACAGAAATCAAAGACAGTTCTAACAAGCGATTAACCAGCTTGGCACTCTCGGGTGAGTTATTTGCATTTCTTTCTCGAATGGCATTCAAACGATGATAGAGAGCCTTTATAAGCAAAGCTCTTCTCTTTCTATTAAAGAGCATATCGTCTTGCAAATAAGGATTTCGTTCAATTACCCAAATATCTCCAAGAACCTCAAAAAGCATTCGAGCAGAACGGCCTGTTTGACGTTCTAATCGGAGTTGTTTCAAAATTTCCCAAGCCTCGGTTCCTAGAATTTTTATCACAATTTCTTTATCAGAAAACGAGGTATAGTTGTACGGAATCTCCCGTAATCGGTCAGAAGATTTGGGCGATGTTAGGAAATTAATAAGTTCTCGATTCATTTTTCTGCGTCAGGTTTTGTTGACATGGTTCTATGAATTGTATATTGATGTTCTCGTGAGTCACACAATCGGACTCAAAATCATTCTCTTGATCATCGAAAATAGATATGCAGTCATTAGAAAAAAATTATCTTCAAAAAATTTTAAAAGCGCGCGTCTATGATGTCGCACGAGAAACTCCTCTACAGAAAGCCAATCTACTTTCTGAACGTATTTCCAATACGGTAATGCTTAAACGAGAAGACCTGCAACAAGTTTTTAGCTTCAAACTTCGTGGAGCTTATAACAAAATCGCAAATTTATCACCTGAAGCCAGAGCTAAAGGGGTTATTGCGGCTAGTGCAGGTAATCACGCTCAAGGCGTTGCTCTTTCAGCAAAGAAGCTCGGTTGCCGAGCCGTCATTGTAATGCCTATTACCGCACCCGCACTTAAGATTAATGCGGTTCGCCGATTAGGGGGAGAAGTAGTTCTTTATGGAGATTCTTTCACCGACGCAGCTAACTACGCTCTTGAATTACAAGCCAAAGAGGGCTTAACTCCAGTGCATCCCTTTGATGATCCTGATGTCATCGCCGGTCAAGGCACAGTTGCTATGGAAATCGTTCGGCAAGCTCAAAACATCAATGGTGACATTGATGCAGTCTTTGTACCTGTTGGTGGAGGCGGTTTACTTGCTGGTATTTCGGTTTATATTAAGTCGCTATACCCGGAAATTAAAGTTTTTGGGGTTCAAACCATTGACTCTGACTCAATGAATCAGTCTCTCAAAGCAAAAAAACCAATTCTCGTTAATGATGTTGGTTTGTTCTCTGACGGTACTGCAGTCAAACTCGTCGGTAATGAGACTTTTAAACTTGCAGAAAAATTTGTTGATGGAATTGTGTTGGTATCAACCGATGAGGTCTGCGCAGCCATCAAAGACATTTTCCAAGATACCCGAAGTATCATGGAGCCCGCAGGAGCTCTGTCTGTTGCTGGAATAAAGGCTTACGCAAAGAAATATGGAAAAAAGGGAGAAACCTATGTAGGTGTTCTCTCCGGGGCCAACATTAATTTTGATCGTTTACGATTTGTAGCTGAACGTGCCGAGCTCGGTGAGCATCACGAAGCACTCTTTTCCGTAACCATTCCAGAAGAAAGAGGTTCATTCCGTAAATTGATTCATCTTTTAAATAGTCGAGCTGTAACTGAATTTAATTACAGAATTTCAGACGATAAAAAAGCTCAGATATTTGTCGGTGTACAAATCGAACACCGTAGCGACACGGTCGAACTCAAAGATATTTTTGAAAAAAATGGATTTACTGCTCTAGACATTACAGATAATGAATTAGCTAAAACTCATCTGAGATACATGGTCGGAGGACACTCGGACTTAGCAACCAATGAACGCCTTTTACGTTTTGAATTCCCAGAGCGTCCCGGTGCTTTAGCAAAGTTTTTATCTTCAGCTCATCCTGACTGGAACATTTCTCTCTTCCATTATCGCAATCAAGGTGCCGATTACGGTCGTGTTCTTGTTGGTATCCAAGTTCCTCCTAGTGACAACGAAAAATTTAATAATTTCCTCTGTAATCTAGGTTATTCTTACGTAGAAGAAACGGATAATCCTGCCTATCGATTATTCCTTGGTTAATGTAATGAATGACGGTAATTTGAAAAAAGATTTAATTTTTGAAGTACTTGATCGACTCTCTCCTGAGGCTCGTTTTATGCTAGATCTTCTAGCTAAGTCACAGAAACGTTCTCCAGAGGAAGTTTTGGAAGATGAAATCAAAAAATATATCTCTGGACAGATGCCGTCAATCGATCTTGAATCTATAACAAAGTCACTACAAAATACTGCCTACCAAACAGGATATTGGATAGGCAGTATTAAGAGCTTTATTAAAAAACATCAACAAAAGTAAGAAAATTACACCAAGTGAATTTCTCCACCTTCTTCGACGAGAACAAAATCGTATTTCTTTGGTCCGTTAATTACTTCAAGCCACGCAGCGATGGGCTCTTCTTCTGACAAATAGGTATTGATATAGCACTCTGCTTCAAACACGGTCGCAAAATTCTCACACCCATCTGCATATTGGACAATCACCTGGGTCACAACATCTCTTCTCATCACATACTCCTATTGATCTGCATCAACCGGCATGCACGCAACAATATGCGCTACGGATGTTGTCAGTTTTTTTGCATAAGCAATATTTAAACATTCGTTTGGTCCATGAGCATTAGACTTAGGTCCTAAAACTCCGGCCACCACAAATGATGCTTGAGGCCAAATTTTCTGAAACATACTTAGTAACGGAATTGATGCACCAATACCAAAATAAACCGGAGGATTGTTCCAAAGTTTTTCCGACGATTCGCGAATCGCATCTGCTAACCAATCAGATTTTCTTTCGGCATAAAAGCCTGAACCAAAGCCTACTTTATCAAAAGAAACCTCTGCTCCAAACGGTGCATTCGCCGTTAATGTATCGGAAAGTGACTTAGCGGCAAGCTTCGCATCGGCTGTTGGAGGAAGTCTTAAACTTAATTTCAATGTTGTATAGGGACGTAAGACATTACCTGCAGACTCGACATCCGGAATACCATCACAACCTACAACAGATAAACTTGAACCCCATGCCCGATTTAATATCACCTCATCCATCTTATCAATCATTCGTTTGGTGGAAGCGTTCCATGGATAAGATTGATCGATGTAACATCCTAAAATGTGAGAGTTTTTCTGAGTTTCCTCTTGAACTTCTTTGGGAACAGAGACCTGAAAAGAGTTACCTAATATTTTTCCGGTCTTTGAGTCTTCAATACGATCCAAAAGCTGACGAATAATCATAAAAGAACTCGGAACATAACCACCTGCTTCTCCCGAATGAACTCCGTGCTTTAAAACTTTTACTTTTAACTCACCAGAAACCATTCCTCTTAATGATTGAGTAATCCATAAGCGATCATAGTCACCACAGGAACTATCCAAGACAACAACAAGTCCGATATCTCCTAATTTTTTTTGAATCATCTCAAGGTATTGCTCATAGTTTTGAGAACCCGATTCTTCAGCTGTTTCAAATAATGCAACACAACGAGGGCGATCTATTCCCTCTGCATCTAACGCTTTAATGGCAGATAAAGAACAGAACCACGCATACCCGTCATCTGCAGAACCTCTACCATAGAGACATCCATTTTCAACAACAGGATTCCATGCAGACTTATTTTCATCCCATCCAAGGCTAGGTGGTTGCTTATCTAGATGCCCATAGAAAAAAACAGTTTTGTCATTTGCTTTTTTCCCCGTACCAGGAATTTCAGCAAACAGACAGGGAGATACACCTTTTAATTTTATTTTCTGTAGTTTAATTCCAGGAATATCTAATCCCTGAGCCCACGACTGGGCGTAATCCACAGCCTGATCAAGCCAGCCGTTCTTTTCCCAATTCTGATCGAACGCAATAGACAAAGCCGGAATTCGAACAAAATCTTCTATTGCTTTTTGAATTTCTTCATCCCATTTTTGATCAATTTTTTGAGCAATTTTTTCTATCATGGTGACCTATTTATTCTTTTACAACAATAGCCTCTATCGCCGTTTTTTCTTGAATCTCTTCCAAGATCTGACGGGCATGTAATAAAGAGTGGCCGGTACCTAACTGTAATCTGTAAGTATCGCCTTGTTCTATTAATTTTATTTGCGAATTAAACGATGAATTTACCGAATTAATTTTTTCAATTAACCGTTCGGCATTCGATTTGTCTTTAAAAACTCCTAATTGAACCGTATAGGAATCATTCTTTTCTTGATTAGGTATTGGTGTGTTATACGCTGTGATCGCCGTTCCGTCTGATACAACAAAAACACCCTCTTTGATTATTTGTTTCTCAACAGGTTTGATTGATTTAGAGATATTTTGTTCCGCTAGCCTTTGACTTTCCTGCAAAATCTCTGCCATCGGATCGATATTGTTTTTATTGGTTGCAATCGGTGGATTAATTATCTTTTCTGGAACAACTTGAACTACTTTGGGTATTGAAGATTTTTTCCAAGAATTTTCTGCTATTTTCTTTCGAGTGATTCTTTCTACTCGTACCTTTGCGGTTCCTTTGTTGGCATAACCTAGTTTGCGAGCCGCTGCGTACGATAAATCGATAATTCGACTGTGCAAAAATGGCCCACGATCGTTGACTCGTACGATAACCGTTTTCCCATTTTCTAGGTTAGTCACCTTGGCATAACTAGGTAACTCCATTGTTGGATGCGCGGCCGTCATCTCATACATGTTGTAAACATCACCGATAGATGTCTTATTTCCGTGGAATTGCTTTCCATACCACGATGCATATCCAACCTGGATTAGTTCTTTATCCCCTGTCTGAGGGTAATATTTTTTACCCATTACTCTATAGGGACGATTTGCCGAGGCCACCGGTTTTTCAATTTTAGGCTCTGCATCCTCACTTTCAAGACGAAAATCCTGCCATTCCGAAGGAGGTCCATCATTCTGAAAATATTTTCCAGAATTCATACTGCAACCGGCTAAAACGAATAGGCTCAGTAAAGAAAAGTACAAATTTCCCTTTTTCATCAGATTAAGCCCACCTATCATTGAGACGCTTCTCCGCTGAAATCGCCATCAGTATTCCACAACAAATCCCCAAAATCAGAAATGCTGTTCCTCCATAACTAATAAATGGCAAAGGAACTCCCACTACGGGTAAAACACCGCTGACCATCCCCATATTAACAACGGAGTACATCAAGAAAATCGTTGCAATCGATCCAGCAATCAACTTATCAAAAAGTCGATGAGAGGTATATGCAATCCTCAGGGTTCGACAAATCAGAACGACATAAAGGATAATCAACGAGCAGTTACCAACAAATCCAAATTCTTCAGAAAAAACAGCAAAGATAAAGTCACTCGTTCTTTCTGGAATAAAATCCAAATGTGCCTGAGTACCATTCATCCATCCTTTCCCCGCAAAGCCCCCCGATCCAATAGCAATGATAGCTTGTAGGATATGGAATCCACTTCCTAAAGGATCCGAACTAGGATCTAGAAGTGTCATCACACGTTGACGCTGATAGTCATACATTAAATTCCATGCAACGGGTAAGAACACTAAAACACCCACAAACAAAGTTGCTAAGAAACGCCAGCTGATACCCGCAAAAAAGATAACTGAGAATCCCGCACAAAATACAAGAATGGATGTTCCTAAATCTGGTTGTCGTAAGATAAGAATGACAGGAATGAACAAAATAACGAAGGAAACTGCATAATCCCACCACTTTATCGAATCTTGGCGCAATTGAAAGTAGGTGGCTAATAACATTGGTGTTTCAATTTTCATAATTTCTGATGGTTGTATTTGTGCAAATCCGACATTCAACCATCGCGTTGCCCCTTTGACACTAACACCAAAAAACAAAGTCGCCAACAACAACAGTACGCCAACCACATATGCTGGAATAGCGATACGTCTTAACCAAGATACCGGAACATTTGCAACGATGATCATTGCAATCACGGCAACGATGATATTACGGATTTGTGCCGTTATTCTCCAAGGGAAACTATATCCAGCTGAGTAAAGACAAATAAAGCCAACTGCTGTAATTAAGCTAACTACAGCCAGAAGAGGCCAATCAATCGAAAGAAAGATATGCGTAATTACACGTGATAATTTATTTAACCAAGTAATACGTTGTGTTGCATAAGTATCAGTCACTAAACTTTATTCCTGTTATTTCGATTTTTGATCTTTAGTATCTTTAACCAAATAGTGATCTAAGATCTTCCGCGTTAAAGGAACTGCACTACTTGCTCCGAATCCACCATTTTCAATTAGAACTGCGATAGCAATTTTAGGTTTTCGGTAAGGTGCGTAAGCAATAAATAATGAATGATCACGGTGTCGTTCTTTTATTTTTTCCTTGTCATAGAAGGCACCTTGTTTGATGCTTAATACCTGTGCGGTCCCAGTCTTCCCTGCTAAATCGTAACTTGCATCTGAGAAGAAATCCTTTGCGGTTCCTTTTCTGACGACATCTCGCATTGCTCTCCGTACGAAATTCAAATTTCCTTTATTGACAGGAATTCTGATTTTTTTTCGTGGTTCTACAGGAATTTCTTCTCCTGTAGCTGGATCTATTTTTTTATTCACTAAATGAGGCGATATTGCAATACCATCGTTAGCTAACGTTGCAACAGCATGGGCTAATTGGAGAATCGTGAAACTGTTATATCCCTGTCCAATTCCTGCAGAAATAGTTTCACCGAGAATCCAAGGTTTCTTGTATCGACGCTCCTTCCAAGCTTTGGAGGGTAGAACTCCTCGATATTCTCCCTTCAAATCAATTCCCGTTATCTGACCAAATCCCCACGGAACCATAAAATCATGAATTTTATCGATCCCCATTTCCTGAGCTAGGGAATAATAATAAACATCAGAGGACACGACTATGGATTTATACATGTTCACTAATCCATAGCCTCTTCCTCTTGTTGAATCTCGGAAAACGTGATTTCCTAATTGAAATTTACCATTGTCGAGAATTGTTTCTTGAGCAGAGCGAGTCCTAGTTTCAAGAGCGGCTAAGGCTAAAAATGGTTTATAAGTGGAGCCAATCGGATAAGTTCCCTGTAATGGTCGATTCATCAAAGGAAGATCGGGATTATTACTCAGAGCATCCCATGTATCGTAATCAATGCCATCAACAAATAAATTAGGATTAAAACTAGGACTTGAAACAAAAGCCAAAACATCCCCGGTTGCGGGTTCAATCGCAACAACAGCTCCTCGCCTTCCGTTTAATTCTTTGTATATCTTTCTTTGTAATTCAATATCTAAAGACAACACTAAGTCTTTACCAGGAATCGCCTCTGTTTTGGATAACGTTCGGATAGGGCGCCCTGACGCTCGAACTTCTACCTGTTCTATGCCTGGAACACCGTGTAGATCCCTCTCATAGGATAATTCCAAGCCACTTTTACCGATATTGAGTGTCCCTTCATAGTCACGTTCTTCTCCATTTTCTTTTAAATGGTTTTGATCACGCTGTGATATTCGACCGATGTAACCGACCACGTGAGCAGCGACACTACCGTAAGGATAGTAACGATGTTCTCGCGAACGTACTTCTACGCCAGGAAAACGCCATGCTTGAGCAACAAAACGAGCGACATCTTCGTTAGTTAAATTTATTTTTAAAGGAACAGGACTTAACCGAGGTAATTCATCTTTTAGACGATAAAACTTTCTCTTATCACGGTTTGAAATTTTTATGATCTTACTGAGCTCGGATATTGTTTTTTCTAACCCTTGAACTTTTGCTGGAATAATCTCCAATGAATAAATGGCCTCATTGACCGCTAAAAGATGGCCATTTCGATCACGTATAACCCCGCGTCCAGGCGGTTGAATCGCTTCTGTTATTCGATTGTTCTCCGCTTTGGTTACAAAATTTTCGTATTCAATGATCTGTAACCAGGCAAAACGAAACACAAGTGCTCCGTAAAGCACAAACATCACAGCCAGAAACACCCAAATACGACGTAAAAACTGTTGCCGATTTTTTCTTATCAATTTTTCATTAAATCGGTTCACCGTACGCCCTACCCATGTCTAAAGCGGAATTTACCGGACAAAATCCAATTCCAAATTGGCCAAATAACCGCACTAATAGCAACTTGATATAGCCAATTCCACGAAAAGGATAATTGTCCCAACATAAAACTTTCAACAATTAGTATTAAAGGAGACAATAAAAATACCGGAAGTAAATTTATTGATTGTCCTACACCAGAGAGCCACTGTAACCGCAAGCTCATACACTCTACTGCGTAGACAACGCAACAAAAGATAAGCGCATTTTGACCAAATACAGCCCCTGTACTGGCATCAACTAAGATCCCGAGCAAAAAAACCAATAAGAAATAAAGACGTTGAGGACAATAGATTGCCCAGAAGATAAGCCCCATTAATAAAGCACTAGGGAAAATCAAATTTTCATTCCAAGGCAATAAATCCAAGAACCAACACAAAAATAATGAACCATAAACCCACAACGGACCAGCTTGACTGGGATCACCAATCAATTTCTCCCGCTTTTTTAAAATCCAACTTTCAGATAGCTTACTCATTTGCGAAGCGCTCTCCGACGTTGTGAATTGGTATCTTCTTGTTCATCCAAATAAAGTGCCTTTTCCATATCTACAAGAAGAACGAGCACCTGATTACTTTTATGAATACTTTGAGGGCTAGCAACCGAAACGAGACTATAGGTATTATTTCGCGATGGTTTTGAACTCATAACCACACCTACAGGAATACCTCGAGGATAAATACCATCAAGTCCGGAAGTAACTACCGTATCACCTTCCCGAATTTCCTCTGAAAAGGGTAAATCTCGACTTTCTAAGGTACAACCATCACCGATTCCCTGAACAACCCCAAAAACCTTAGCCTCTTTAAAAAATACAGGAACTACCTGATTCTTATCTTGAATCAGTTGAACTATGCTTGTATTTTTTGATACACGATTAATCTGTCCAGCCAGCCCCGAACCAGAAATAACCGGCATACCGACCTTAATGCCGTCCTCGGCTCCACCATTAATAATAAAGTTTTGAGTAAATCCTTCCGAAATCACCCTCTGAACATCAAAAAGACGAGAAGATACTTCCAAATTTTCTTTTGCTTGGAGCATCTTTCTTAACTCTTGGTTTTCGGCAGAAAGCGTATCAATACGCCAACTATCCAAACGAATCTTTTGGATTTCTTCTTTAAGTTTCTTATTTTCTGCCTGAAGAGAGACCTTTGAATGAAAACTCTCAAGCATTTCTTCGGCTTTCACGAAAGGAAACGTCGCCAGGTGGTAAGCAGCGACGGAAAGTTCAGCCATGTGATACCGCATAGATCCCATGAATTGAACCTTGTGATCTACTGTAATACAAATAATTGAAAGAACAGCAAAAAAACCAAAACTCGTAAACGAAGACATATGCGGGCCGAAAAACCGCTGGATAATAGATAATCCGGCCATTAGTACTCCTGTTTATTATCCGAAACAAAAGATCGAGTCTTCAATTTTTCCAATGCCTTCAAGGGCAATACCACAACCACGCACGACACAAGTCAGAGGATCATCTGCAATCACCACAGGTAACCCAGTTTCTTCCATTAACAAGCGATCTAAGTCACGCAAGAGTGCACCGCCTCCCGTTAACATCAAACCCCGTACTGCAATGTCTGCACCCAACTCCGGAGGTGTCTGTTCTAAAGCTTTCTTAACAGCGCCAACCACTTGATTTAATGGTTCTGTTAAGGCTTCCAAAACTTCGTTGCTTGAAATCGTAAACGAACGAGGAACACCTTCAGAAAGATTGCGACCGGTTACTTCAAATTCTTTTACCTCGCTAGAAACAAAGGCTGATCCAATTTCTTTTTTTATGATTTCTGCGGTCGGTTCACCAATCTGCATACCGTAGTTACGGCGAATGTAATCAATAATAGATTGATCAAACTTGTCTCCACCGACACGAACACTATTGGCATAAACAATTCCGCCAAGCGAAATAACTCCAACTTCCGTTGTGCCTCCACCAATATCAATCACCATAGAACCAGAAGCTTCAGATACAGGGAGCCCGGCTCCCAGCGCCGCAGCCATCGGTTCTTCAATAAGGTAAACCTGCTTGGCACCAGCCGCTTCGGCACTTTCCTTAATTGCGCGGCGCTCTACCTGAGTAGAACCATACGGAACACAAATAACGATACGTGGACGAGGAGAGAAAATACTAGGAGTATGGACTTTCTTTATAAAACTCTTGAGCATCTGTTCCGTAACGGTGAAATTAGCAATCACACCATCTTTCATCGGACGAATCGCTTCAATATTACCTGGTACGCGTCCAAGCATATTTTTTGCTTCACGCCCAACAGCTCTCACATCAATTTTATTGCTGTTACTTTTATCCGTACGAACCGCTACTACACTCGGCTCATCCAATACCATTCCTTTATCTTTGCAATAAATCAAGGTA
>JAFTYR010000048.1 GCA_017461315.1 Burkholderiaceae bacterium
ACCAGCTCCTTGAGTGATCGCATTAAGGCGAGCAGCGTAACCATCCAACTCAGCAAGTGGAGCGGTTCCAGAGATAATCATCATGCCACCAGCCATGTTTGCCGTGCCCGTTACCTGACCACGTCGGCTCGCTAAGTCACCGGTGATATCTCCAATGGAATCAGCGGGGGCTACGATTTCAATCTCTACGATTGGTTCTAGGACAGTAGGTTTAGCCTTAGCTAGAGCGTCAAGCATTGCCTTGCGACCGGCAGAAACGAAAGCAACTTCCTTAGAATCTACAGGATGGCTTTTACCATCGTATACAACAACTCGTACATCGTGGATTGGATAGCCAGCAACGAAACCAGTTTCCAAAGCACTGACAACCCCCTTTTCAACAGCAGGGATAAAGTTGTAAGGAATAGCACCACCCTTGACTTCATCTACGAACTTAAAGCCCTCACCACGTTCAAGGGGTTCAATGCGCAGATAGACTTCACCGAACTGACCAGCACCACCGGTTTGCTTCTTGTGACGAGCGTGTCCTTCTGCGTTCTGAGCAATAGTTTCACGGTATGGAATTCGAGGTGTTCTGGTATTGACTTCCAACTTAAACATCGCTGCCATGCGTTCAAGAATGCTACGCAGATGCTGGGAACTCAATCCACGCAATACGGTTTCGTTTAATGTCGTGTCGTGTTCAAGTTCTAAGGTTGGATCTTCTGAAAGCATACGATTCAGAATGTCTGATAGACGTCCTTCATCTCCACGTCGAGCAGGTGAAATCGCCAAACCATACATAGGTTTCGGGAAATTCAACGGCTTCATACTTAAGTTGTCATGATCGTGAGATGCGTGAAGTACGCTACCGTAGACTAATTCATCAATCTTCGCAATAACGCCGATATCACCAGGGACGAGTTCTCGAACTTCGGTTGTTTCTTTACCCTGGAGAATCATCGGATGGCTGACTTTGATTGCCTTCTTGTTGTCTCCAATGAAAATCATGTCATCACGACGTAATGTACCTTGATGGATTCTGAAAACACCAACCTTTCCAATATAAGGGTCATTAACGACTTTGAAGATGTGGGCGACCAAAGGTAAATCGGGATCTGGAGGCAATACAACTTCGTTGTCCTGATCATCAACGAATAACGGTGCATTACTTTCAGATGGGTTTGGTAAATGACGAACAATTACGTTAATTAAGTCATCGACACCAGCGCCTGTTTTACCAGAAACAAAGCAGACAGGAACGATATGACCCTCACGTAGGGCCTGAGTTAAAGGACCGTGTAAGGTGGTTGGATCAACAGCACCTTCTTCAAGGTACTTTTCCATAGCGTCATCGTCAACTTCTACTACTTGTTCAATGAATTCACGATGGATGTCTTCTACGCTAAAGAAATCAGGTTCACCATGGTCTTTAATGAAGCAGTCGATAACGCGAGAACCGTTGTTAGCAGGTAAGTTGATGGGGTGAACTTCTGGACCAAACGCCTCTTTGAGGTCATTGACGAGTTTGGGAAGATCTACGTTTTCAGCATCAATCTTGTTAACAACCAACATACGGCAAAGGTTTCTTTCTTTAGCCCAGTCCATCATGCGACGGGTCATTAACTGAACACCAGCTGTTGCATCAACGACGACTAGAACCGTCTTGACTGCGTCTAAAACACCTAAAGCCTGTCCCACAAAGTCTGGGTATCCCGGGGTGTCAATCATATGAACACGAACTCCCGTTCCATCATCTTTTTCCCATTCAAAGTGAGTTACAGCTGATCTCAAAGAATGTTGAATCGCTTTTTCTAAAGGATCCGAGTCACAAACCGTAGTACCACGTTCGACCGAACCACACGTAATGATCATGCCACTTTTGGCCAAAATGCCTTCAGCAAGTGTGGTTTTACCGCTTCCGCCGTGTCCAACTAAAGCAACTGTACGTAAATTCTCGGTTGTGAAAATTGGCATGAGGCCCCCTTTCTTATTTTGTACTTAATAGATATTTCTCTGGGGTTTGATTTTGCACCGTGATATTGTCTTTGTCGAGATGTTCGTAAAGAAAAAATAAGAAAAATGGTAGAAAATTACGTGATAAGGTGTTTTAGGTGATGGAAATGTCGAAATTTTGCGTAGAAGTAACACAAAAAGAAAAAGATTTATTTTTTCCCGTATTTGAAACATTAGTGGATATAGCCAACAAAGAAATAAGAAAGCGTTTCTTAAGAAACATTCAAATTTCGCAAAAAAAAGACCATACACCCGTGACAGAAGCCGACAAAATGGCAGAGTTTGAAATGAGAACGTGGATCGAATCTCATTTTCCGGATCACGGGATTTACGGAGAAGAATTTGGTATTAAAGAAGCTAAAGGAGGCTTTCCTCGCTATCGTTGGATTTTGGATCCGGTGGATGGAACCCGTTCTTTTATCGTTAATGGTTTTCAATTTGGAACTTTAATTGCTCTTGAACGCGACGATGGAGAAGGATTTGCTCCAGCTATGGGTGTGATTTCTCACGCTGTTGCTCAAGCATGGGTTTTTGGTGACGGTAAACAAACTATGCTTTTCTATGATGGTGAAAAGCGTCCGGTTCAGTTATGTCATACCAAAAATCTGAATGAAGCAATTCTGTTAACTACGTCACACTGGACCACCTCTGAGCAAAAAGGGGATCAACGACTACAGAATCTCATAGATCAGGTCAAGATGTATCGAACATTTGGTGATTGTTTTGGCTATTTTTCTGTAGCCACTGGCGGTGCCGATATCATGATTGATCCAGATCTAAATTATTGGGATGTCGCCGCTCTTATCCCTGTAGTTGAAGGTGCAGGTGGTATTTTGACGAGTTTAACGGGTGGAAATCCTCTAAAGGAATTATCGGCTGTAGCTACGAATCCAGAACTTCATAATCACGTTTTGTCTGTTTTAAACGCCAATTAGTTACAAGGTTTTAAAGTTGGCTTTTATTCAGTGTATTTGACACATTTATTTGCAAACAAAAAACGCTTCAAAACGGTGATATTTGGTTTTTTTGTCATACTAAATGTGACGTTGGGCTTGTTCAATAAAATAAAAATACTCAAAGGAAACACGTTGAAAATAAAGATAAGCATACTAATGTGGCTTGGCGTGTTGTCACTTAGTGGTTGTGTCATAACACCAGAATTTTCGCCAACGAATGAACAGAAATCGTTGATTCCTGATCAATGGTTGGCGCCTAACACAATCACAGAACAGAGAAGTGAAGATTTATCCGTTTGGTGGGAACAGTGGAATGATCCTCGATTATCCGAATTGATTAAGGCATCACAACAATACAATACGGACATTAGGATTGCTCAGGGAAATTTAAGGGTTGCTCAGGCGACTTTGGCGATAGCAGAGGCTGGTTTATTCCCATCACTTTCTGGTTCTAGTGATGGGCAACGTACGCATCGATATGGAAGTGGGTCAAATTCCTTTGGTATTGGTTTAAATGGTACGTGGACGATTGATGCTGGAGGTCGCTACGCTGCGATGAAAGCCGCTACCTTTGATCTTCTTTCAACAGAAGCTACTCTTGCAGACGTACAGACAGAAATTGCCTCTCAGGTTGCGAACGCCTACATCAATCTCAAGTTATTTCAAAAACAGTTAGAGGTTGCTCGTCAGAATCTAGAAACGCAGAAAGAGTCGTTACAAATTGCAGACTGGCGCTATAAAGCGGGCTTAGTTGATTCGACCGATGTGGATCAGGCTCGTACATCGTATGAACAAACTCGTTCGATTATTCCTGAGTATTTATCGTCAATTCAAGAAAATCGTAATCTTTTGGCAACCCTTACTAATAAAAAGCCAGAAGATATTATTGTTGATGACTTTGTTTCCATGCCGGTGGCGCCTCAGAACTTAGCTTTATCAATTCCTGGAGAGACATTGCGGAAGAGGCCTTCGGTTCGTCAGGCTGAAGCTACAGTCAAATCGGCAATGGCTAAACATACTCAGGCTCGTAGTGCTCTTTATCCAAGTTTGAGCATTGGTGGAAATTTTGGATTATCAGCAACAACAGTGGGTTCTCTTGGAGAAGTTGGTACTCATACCAGTTCTATTTTTGGAAGTTTAAATTTACCGATATTCAATGCCGGTGAGTTAAGGGCTCAGGTTGAAGCAAAGGATGCTCAAGTTGCTATCGCCAATGCTCAGTATGAAGCGAGTCTTTTGTCTGCCGTTAAGGATGTAGAGGATGCTTTAAATAGTATTTGGTCGACTCAGGCAAAATTTAAATCTTTGGCACTTGCTGTAAATTCAGCCCGTAGCGCAGCGCTCAGTGCTCAACAAAATTACAAAGCCGGATTGCAAGATTTCACGGTTGTTTTAGCAACTCAAAAAACATTGTTGTCTGTTGAAGAAAGCTATGCGTCGGTTCAGGCTCAAATCGCAAAGTCTTATGTTGCGTTATATCGTGCTCTCGGTGGTGGCTGGGTTCCCTCAGAAGGATTTGAAAAATGATGACGAACATGAAAAAAGAGGATTTCCAGGCAGACTCTAGTAAATTGCTTGGTGAAAAAAACATAAAACCTTGGTTTAAACGGGGTCGTTTTTGGGTGTTCGTTCTACTTGTTTTTGCTATCGTGTTAGGAGGGCTATATTGGTATAACCAAAAGCAATCTAATCAAGTTTCATATGTGTTTTCTGATGTAAAGAAAGGAAATTTGGTTATTGAGGTAACTGCTAACGGAACGTTAAAACCCATTCGTACCGTATCGATTGGTTCGGAACTTTCTGGGATTGTTCGTGATGTCAAAGTAGATGTTAACGATGAAGTGAAAACCGGTCAGGTTTTGATTCAATTGGACGATACTAAATTGAAGGCTTCTGTGGAAAGAGCTAAAGCGGCACTAGCTCTTTCGAAAGCGTCTCTTACAGAAGCCAAAGCGACTCTTAAAGAAGCTCAAGCGAAATTGAATCGCTTTAAAGAGGTCAGAAAGCTATCTGGAGGAAAAACGCCTAGTAAGACTGAGATTGATAGCCAAGAAGCGTTGGTGGCTAAAGCTGAAGCTTCGGTTATCAGTGCAGAAGCTAAGATTGTGGATAGTCAAGAGGCCTTGAAATCAGCGGAGACGGATTTATTAAAAACAAAGATTGTTTCTCCAATTGACGGAATCGTATTGGCTCGATCGGTTGAAAATGGTTATGCCGTAGCCGCTTCCCTCCAAGCGGTTGAATTACTTCAACTTGCAACCGATATGAGACAACTAGAGCTTCAAGCCGATATTGACGAAGCTGATGTAGGAACAGTAAAACCAGGACTTCCGGCATATTTCACGGTTAGTGCCTATCCGGACCGAAGGTTTCCAGCAAAATTAAAGAAAGTTGCTTTTGGTCCGAATCAGTCAGATAAAACAGACAATGTTGTGACGTATGTTACTTATTTAGATGTTAAAAATCCAAAATTAGAACTTCGCCCGGGAATGACGGCAACCGCCAATATTAGGACGGTTTCTTTAAAAGATACCCTGCTTGTTCCAAATACGGCATTACGGTTTAAACCCATTGCCTCTCAAGAGGAAAGTAATGCCACCGTCAGTCTGTTTGGACCTCCTATGCGTCGGTCTAAAGTTTCAAAAACAGCAAAAGATATAACCGGTGGCAGTGGAATTCAAAAAGAAGGTACAGTTTACGTTTTTCGAGAAAATCGGTTAGAGCCTATAAAGCTGGTGGTTGGTTACAGTGATGGAAAGATGACTCAAGTGATTAGTGGCGATATTAAAGCTGGGGATCAGGTGGTCATTAATCAACTTCGTGGAGCAAAGTAATGTCTGAAAGAGGCCTTCCGCTGATTGAATTACGTGGTGTCGGGAAGCGCTATGGCAATGGTGAAACAGCTTTCAATGCACTTCACCGCATTAATTTGAAAATTTACAACAAAGAGTTTGTTGCAATTATGGGCCCGAGTGGATCGGGAAAATCAACGTGCATGAATATTATTGGGGCACTGGATACTCCAAGTTGGGGGGAGTATCTATTTAGTGGTTGTCATGTAGAACACTTTACTCGAGATCAACGGGCTCTTTTAAGACGTAAGTATTTGGGATTTGTTTTTCAGGGATTTAATCTTTTAGCTCGTACGAGTGCCCTAGAAAACGTAGAACTTCCTCTTCTTTATCGTGGTGAGACGGCGTCGGTACGTAAAGAGCTTGCCTTAGCCGCGTTGGATAAAGTGGGCTTGTCTCGTTGGAAAGACCATACTCCTGCAGAGCTTTCTGGTGGTCAACAGCAACGCGTTGCGATTGCTCGAGCCATTGTGACTCGTCCAAAGTTGCTTTTGGCGGATGAACCGACAGGAAGCTTAGATTCTCAGCGTAGCGTAGAGATTATGGAGTTATTACAGCAACTTAATGAGGAAGATGGCATCACTGTAGTTTTAGTAACGCATGAGCCGGAAATGGCGAAATACGCTAAAGGTGTCATCCGATTTGTAGATGGCAGTGTAGAGTCTGATTCTCGTTCTTTTACTGAGGATGAAAAATAAATGATAGGGAATGCACTACTACTGGCCTTACGACAGATTTTTCGTAACCCGATGCGTTCTGTATTAACGGTGCTGGGTATCGTGATAGGGGTCGCTGCGGTTATCACAATGGTGACGATTGGAAACGGTGCTACGCAACAAGTCAAAGAACAAATTTCATCTTTAGGCTCTAATACCCTTATGATTCGTCCGGGCCAGAGGATGGGACCAGGGCAAAATGTTGGGGCGGTTTCCTTTAAAGAATCCGATGCTGAGGCTTTAGCGACACAAATTGCTGGTATCAGAGCGGTATCACCGAGTCGAACCTCGAGTCATTTAGTTGTTGCCGGAGGCAAGAATTGGCAAACCTCTGTAATCGGGACAACGAACGCCTACTTTGATGTCAATAATCTTAATCTTGTAGAAGGACGTTTTTTTGAGTCCTCAGAAGAGCGAGCAGGTAGTGCCGTTTGTATTGTTGGACAAACAATCAAAAAAGAACTTTTTGATAACGAAGACGTTTTGGGTAAAGCAATTCGTATAAAAGGGTTTTCTTGCCAGGTTGTTGGCTTATTAGAGCCCAAAGGGCAAAGTGGAATGGGACAAGATCGAGATGATGTTGTTATTATTCCCTTAAACACTTTCCAAAGACGTATTAGTGGCAATACTAGAGTACCGTTGATTACAGTAGCCATCGATGAAAATAGTGATATTGAGCGAGTTAAAGAAAGTGCTCGTTTGCTTTTAAGAGAACGACGCAAGTTATCGTCTTCGGATCTAGATAACTTCAATATTTTAGATACGTCTGAGTTAATTGAAACGATATCTAAAACTAGTCAAGTTATGACGGCTCTTTTGGGTGCCGTCGCCGCAGTCAGCCTCCTTGTTGGAGGTATTGGCATTATGAATATTATGCTTGTTAGCGTGACTGAAAGAACTCGAGAAATTGGAGTGCGTTTGGCTATTGGTGCACTTGAACGAGAGGTCCTTTTACAGTTTCTGATTGAGTCTATTATGTTGGCCTGTTTCGGTGGTTTGATTGGTGTTATTTTGGCGTTTATCGCATCGGTGGCATTAACTCAGGTTATGGGGGTTCCGTTTATTTTCTCACCGAGTATCAACGTCTTAGCCTTTGGCTTTGCTGCGGTGATCGGAATTATTTTCGGATATTTCCCGGCTCGAAGGGCTGCGAAGATGGACCCAATTGAAGCTGTACGACATGAATAATCATAGAGCTTGAGAAGGAAGTGAGTGATCACTTATTGTTTTATTAGATAGTAAAAATCTCGTTTTGCCAATTGTAGGAAAACGAGATTTTCGATTGAACGGATACCTCAACCATTAGAACGGAATGTCTTCGTCTAATGTATCGATTGGTTCAGCAATCTGAGGAGCTGTTCTTTGAGTTGGAGTAGAACTCATCGGTGCACTACGCATGGGTTGAGTGCGGCTAAATGTTTCAAATTCATCAGCAGGTTGAGCAATCGGTGCTCCTTGAGTTTGAGCACGACCACCAAGCATTTGCATGGATTCGCCTACGATTTCCGTAGCGTAGTGCGTTTGTCCATCTTTTTCCCATTTACGGGTTCTTAAACGACCTTCAATATAGACACTAGAACCTTTTCTAAGATACTGTTGGCAGATTTCTGCTAATCGGGAAAACAAGATAACACGATGCCATTCTGTTTCCTCAACTTTCTGTCCAGCTTGATTTTTATAGACTCGAGTTGTTGCCAATGCCAAAGTAGTAATCGGCATACTACCTTCAGTGGTATAACGAGTTTCCGGATCTCGACCAAGATTTCCAATCAAAATGACTTTATTTACTGATGCCATGACTTATTCCATGTATTTAATTTCTGAATTTTAGCTGTTATCACTAGATTGTGCTTTGTAGTGAGCTGAAAAAAGTACACAAAAACGTTATATTCACAAGATTGTTCTTCGGGTGATTTTTCAATGGGATATATTAAGGTTCGAGGTGCTCGAACGCACAATCTAAAGAATGTTGATGTTGATATTCCACGCGATCAATTGGTTGTGATTACGGGAATGTCTGGTTCGGGTAAAAGTTCGTTGGCGTTTGATACGTTGTACGCTGAAGGTCAGAGACGTTACGTCGAAAGTCTTTCTCCTTATGCTCGACAATTCCTTGAACTGATGGGAAAGGCTGATGTGGATTTAATCGAAGGGTTATCTCCAGCGATTGCGATTGAACAAAAAGTCTCTAATCGTAATCCTCGATCGACTGTAGGCACGAGTACGGAAATTAATGATTACCTCAGACTACTTTTTGCCAGAATTGGTGTGCCTTATTGTCCTTACCACAATATTCCGTTGTCGATTCATTCAATATCCGAGATGGTCGATGATGTTTTAGCTATACCAGAAGAAACAAAAATCATGGTGTTAGCTCCTATTGTTAAAGAAACTCAAGGAACTCATCAGCATCTACTAAATGACTTACAAGTTCGTGGTTATACGCGTGTTCGAATTGATGGCGTGATGTATCAGTTACCTGAGTGGCCTGAACTGGATGCACAATGTTGTCATACGATTGAGGTGGTTGTAGATCGATTAAAGATCAGAGTAGATGCAAGACAGCGAATTGCAGAGTCGATCGAAGCATCTCTTCGTCTAACCAAAGGAATTGCTACCGTTGTTGATATCGATCACAACACAGAAAGACGATTTACAGATAAATTTGCTTGTCCTGATTGTGGGTATACCGTAGACGTACTAGAACCTAAAAATTTTTCCTTTAATAGTCCTCAAGGCAGTTGTCGTGAGTGTTCTGGATTGGGATTGGTTGAACAATTTGATCCTGAGAAAATTGTGCAGTTTCCAGATCTATCTTTGAGTTGTGGTGCAATAGAAGGCTGGGATAAGAGAAATAAACATAACTATCCCTTACTACAAGCCCTTTCAGAAGCAATGAACTTTTCTTTGGATACCGTATGGAATGAACTGAGTGATTCGGTTCAGAAAACGGTTCTGTACGGAACGGAAAATACAATTGCTGTAACTTATGAAGACGGGACTGGAGAAAAAGCTGTATTAGAGCACCCGTTTGAAGGGATTATTCCTATTTCTGAGCGTCGTTATAAGAATACGGATAGTGAAACGGTTAAGGAGAGTTATCAACGTTGGCGCAGTTTATCCAAATGTTCAACCTGTAATGGTGAAAGACTGTGCGAAGCCGCTCGCTTCACCTTTATCGGAGAAAAGGAACAAAAGGCAAATTTTGCCAAAATTTCTAGTCTTTCGTTAGCTGAATGTTTTGAATATTTTCAAAAACTTGAATTAATTGGCAGTAAGGCTGAAATTGGTAAATCAATCGTTGAAGAAATTGTGAATCGATTGAGATTCCTTTTGAATGTCGGTATTGGATATCTGACATTGGATCGTAGAGCGGATACGCTTTCGGGAGGGGAGGCTCAACGTATACGCTTAGCAGGACAAATCGGTTCTCGTCTTACGGGTGTTATGTATGTATTAGATGAGCCATCTATTGGTCTACATCAGGTTGATAATGAACGACTGATTGAAACGCTCAAGCAATTGAGAGATTTAGGAAACAGCGTTATTGTGGTAGAACACGATGAGGATACGATTCGGGCCGCTGATTGTGTGATCGACATGGGACCTGCCGCTGGAACTCACGGTGGTGAAATTACTGCACAGGGAACTCCTAAAGAACTAGAACAAAATCCTAAATCGCTAACAGGAGCCTATTTGAGTGGAAAACAGACAGTTTGTTATTCATCGAAGAGATTGAGTCCTGATGGTCGATGCTTAACGTTGCATGGCGCAACAGGACATAATCTTAAAAATATCACGGTGTCTTTTCCTGTTGGACTCATGACGGTTGTTAGTGGTGTTTCTGGGTCCGGAAAGTCGAGTTTAATTAATGAAACTCTTTATCCCATCACGGCTCGCTATCTAAATCGGATGATGAATGTTGAGGCGTTACCGTATGAAAGTATTGAAGGACTTGAGTACTTTGATAAGGTGATCAATGTGGATCAAAGTCCCATCGGAAAAACACCTCGATCAAATCCAGCTACTTATACGGGAGTTTTTTCGGCTATACGGGATCTTTTTGCAGAAACTCCGACGGCAAAGGAGCGAGGTTACGGTCCTGGACGTTTTTCCTTTAATGTCAAAGGGGGGCGTTGTGAGGCTTGTGAGGGAGATGGTCTGATTAAGGTGGAGATGAATTTCTTGCCGGATTTGTATGTTCCATGTGACGTTTGTCACGGAAATCGATACAATCGAGAGACTTTAGATGTTTTGTACAAGGGTTATAACATCGCGCAAGTCTTGGATATGACGATTGAAAGTGCATTAGAACTTTTTAGCAATGTTCCTGCAATTAGTCGAAAATTGAAGACATTAGTCGATGTTGGTTTGGGCTATATAAAACTAGGACAGAGTGCAACGACTTTGTCAGGCGGAGAAGCTCAAAGAGTTAAGTTGGCTCAGGAGTTATCAAAGCGGTCAACTGGTAAAACGCTTTATATCCTAGATGAACCAACGACAGGCCTACACTTTAAGGATGTTGACGTTCTTTTAGGGGTTTTGGGACAATTACGGTCAGCGGGAAATACGTTGATCATTATTGAACATAATTTGGATGTCATTAAGGCAGCAGACTGGGTTATTGATATAGGTCCCTCTGGTGGAGACGGAGGTGGTCAAGTTGTTGCAGAGGGAACTCCCGAACAGGTAGGAACAATCCCGTCTAGTAAAACAGCTAAATATCTTAGAAACTTGGAAAAACGGTGAGAGGCTTGGATTGAAAAAAGAACTAGATCGATTTGAAAAGATGCTGATGGACTCGTTCCACGTAGCTATCGATGCGGCGGACCCGCATAAAGTCGTCGCCCCGCACGTTCCGTATGGTTTCGAGGGGCGAGTCATTGTTGTTGGTGCAGGAAAGGCAACGGCAAGCATGGCCGCTGCGGTCGAAGAAGCATGGCCAGAAAAAGAACTCGAAGGCGTTGTCATTACTCGCTATGGTTATGGGGAGAAGACTAACAAAATTAAAGTGTTAGAGGCATCTCACCCGATTCCCGATCAGTCGAATTTAGAAGCGACTGAAGCTATGATGAAAGAAGTCGATAAACTTCGTGAGGGCGATTTACTTTTAGCATTAATTTCTGGTGGCGGTTCTAGCTTACTTTCTATGCCTGTTGATGGCGTATCGATGGAAGATGTACGCCAAGTAACAGAAGATCTTCTGAAGTCGGGAACAAGTATTGACCACATTAATGCGGTACGTAAACATGTTTCAAAAGTTAAAGGCGGACAACTCGCTTTAATGGCTCGGGCTAAGGGAGCCGATGTTTTAGCATTGATCATTTCAGATACGGTTGGAGATAACCCATCTGATATTGCTTCAGGTCCTTGTGCTGAGGATTTTTCCACTTATGCTGATGCTCTATGGTATTTGAGTCAGGCTCAAGTACAGGCTCCAGAATCAATCATAGAGCACTTAAGGAATGGTGCCCGTGGTCTAATTGGTGAGACACCAAAGATTGGTGACGTACGTATGCGTGGCGTTAAAAATAAGATCGTTGCAAATTCGTTTAAAGGTTTACAAGCCGCTGCAGCCTACTTTAAAGAGCAAGGCTTGCGTCCTGTGATCATTGGCGATGATATTGTGGGCGAAGCACGCGCAGTTGCCTTACAAGTTTCTCGTAAGATTCGACTCGAACTTTCTAAACCAAGACGTAAACCGGTGGTACTCCTTTCTGGAGGTGAGTGTACGGTAACGCTAACTGGAAGACAGATCGGTAAGGGGGGACCTTGCTCTGAATTCCTTCTTGCTTTGGCTGATGAATTACAAGGCGAAAAGATTTACGCCTTAGCCGCTGATACCGATGGTGTCGATGGTAACGGTGAAAGTGCTGGGGCTATTTTACGTCCCGATACGATGGAACGAGCTTATAAAGCAAATTTGGACCCGAAGTTATTCCTTAAAGAACATAATGCACATGAGTTCTTTAGTCGGTTAGATGATCTATTTGATACAGGTCCTACTCGTACAAATATTAATGATTATCGAGCTATATTGATTCCATAAAATTTAAACTTGGAATGCCCTCGATTCGAATGCGACATCGAGGGTTTTCCTTTATGTACTCTAAAATTTTTTGAAAAGTTTTGTTACAGCTCGTTATTACTTATAATTAAAAAATTTAAGGCACGTCCCGTCTGATTCTTAATCAGTCGGTCTTTTGTATTGCTATCTGCTTGGAGGTTGTCCTTTTTTGTTCATCCAAGAAAGGGCGTATTCAATGACAAATTCCAACTTGATGTTCCGTCTTAATGCTCCTAGAGCACTTTCTGATTTCCGAACCGATCGATTACTGAGTCGTATTCGTGTTTTTGCACCTGAAGTTGCAACACTGAATACTCGATATATACATTTTGTGCATGCTTCAGAGGCTTTAACGGCTGAAGAGATGCAACAGCTTGAAAAGATCCTAACTTATGGTGAAAAAGCTTTATTAGTTGATCAAGCTGAAAAATTTTTAGTCATTCCTCGTATTGGAACCATTTCTCCTTGGGCTTCTAAGGCTACGGATATTGTTCGTAATTGTGGCTTAAAGAATGTTCTACGTGTTGAACGAGGAACTTGTTATGAGTTTGTTCTCTATGAAGACAAGGCTTTATCAGAGGCACAAAAAGATCGAATCAAAGCTACGATTCATGACCGTATGACTGAAAGCGTGGTTGATGCCAACATTAATCCAGAAGTTATTTTTGGAGAAAATGTTGGTGAACCGATGCGTACCGTTGATATCCTTGGGCAGGGTAAGAAGGCTCTTGAAGAAGCAAACGTTGCCTTTGGATTGGCGTTAAGTGCTGATGAAATTGATTATCTCGTTAAAGCATTTACAGATTTAAATCGCAATCCTACCGATGTTGAATTGATGATGTTTGCGCAGGCTAACTCTGAACATTGTCGTCACAAGATTTTCAATGCGAAGTGGACTATTGATGGTAAGGACGAAGAAAAGAGCCTTTTCGGTATGATCCGTGAAACGCATCAAGCTCACCCAGACGGAACGATTGTTGCTTACGCCGACAACGCTGCAGTTTTTGAAGGTGATACCGTTAACCGTCTTTACCCACGTCAAAATGAAGCTGCAATCGGCGGTAGAACGTTTTCATATGAAAATGAATTGACTCATTCCGTATTCAAGGTAGAGACTCATAATCACCCAACTGCAATTTCACCGTTCCCTGGTGCTTCTACGGGGTCTGGTGGTGAAATTCGTGATGAAGGTGCTACAGGTAGAGGAGCTCGACCCAAAGCTGGCTTGACTGGCTTTACTGTGTCTGCTTTGCATATTCCTGGTCACACTCAAAAATGGGAAAACGATTCCGATGTTGCTCAAGATGGTGCTAAGAAGGATAGGCCGTACGGTGCACCTGAACGAATTGCAACTCCTCTTGAAATCATGACGGAAGCTCCACTAGGCGGAGCAGCCTTTAACAACGAATTCGGACGTCCAAACATTTTGGGCTACTTCCGTGCTTTTGAAGCAAACGTTGATGGTAAGCGTTTTGGTTACCATAAACCAATTATGTTGGCAGGTGGTCTTGGAAATATTCGAAACGACCAGACACACAAATTAGATCTTCCAACAGGTACTTACTTGGTTGTATTAGGTGGTCCTGGAATGCGTATTGGTATTGGTGGTGGTGCCGCTTCCTCCATGAGCTCTGGTTCTAACAGTGCTGACCTCGATTTTGCTAGCGTACAAAGAGGTAATCCAGAAATGGAGCGCCGTGCGCAAGAAGTGATCGATCGTTGCTGGTCGGCAGGGTTGGAAAATCCAATTCTTGCGATTCATGATATTGGTGCTGGTGGTCTCTCAAATGCGATGCCTGAATTAGCGGATCTTTCCGGGAAGGGTGCTCAGTTATCCTTAGCCAAGGTTCCGGTGGAAGAATCCGGTATGAGTCCGTTAGAAATTTGGTGTAACGAATCTCAAGAACGTTATGCTTTAGCTATTGATCCCAATCGTTTAGAACAATTTGAAGAGTATTGTCGTCGTGAACGTTGTCCATACGCTATCTTGGGTCAAATTAGTGAAGACGACATTCTGTGTGTAAAGAGTACGGATGAAAAGACCGATGCCGTTAATATGCCAATGAGCGTTCTTTTGGGTAAAACCCCAAAAATGCATCGAGTCGTTGAGCACGCTCCAGTCAAAGAAATGAAAGCTGATTTGTCATCAGACTTTGCTTCAACACTGATTGATGTACTAAAACATCCAACAGTTGCGAATAAGAAGTTCCTTATTACGATTGGGGATAGAACAGTTGGTGGTCTTGTGGTTCGCGATCAGATGGTTGGTCCCTGGCAAGTTCCTGTGGCCGACGCTGCAGTGACTGCTTTAGGTTTTGATACCTACAAGGGTGAAGCAATGGCAATTGGTGAAAGGACACCAATTGCGGTCTCTAACGCTGCTGCTGCGAGCCGTATGGCAATCGGCGAAACATTAACCAACTTGGTTAGTGCCGACATTAATTTGGATCGAGTTATTTTGTCTGCTAACTGGATGGGTGCCTGTGGTGCTGAAGGCCAAGATGCTAACTTGTTTGATGCCGTAAAGGCAGCTAATCGGCTCTGTCTTGAACTCGGTGTCAGCATTCCAGTCGGAAAAGACTCATTGTCTATGCAGACCTCATGGAAGGAAGGTGAAGAGCGTAAGAACGTGGTTTCACCGGTTTCTCTTGTGGTCTCTTCCGCTGCACCCGTCAAAGACGTACGAGAAAACATCACACCGCAATTAAACACTGAAGTCACTGACAGTTCATTACTTCTTATTGACTTGGGACATGGTAAAAACCGAATGGGTGGATCGATCTACTCACAGGTCACACAAAGATTTGATTCCACGACTCCAGACGTTGATGAAGCAAAAGATTTAAAGAGCTATTTGCAACTGATTCGTCGCTTAGCAACGTCCGGCGCTATTTTGTCTTATCACGACCGCAGTGATGGTGGTTTAGCCACAACACTTTGTGAAATGATGTTTGCTAGCCACGTTGGTGTTGAAATTGTTGCCGATAGTCTGTTGGGTGAAAATACTACCCTTGCAGAAGCCTTCTTTAACGAAGAACTTGGTGCTGTTATTCAGGTTCCTCGTGGACGTAGTCGTGAAGTGTCTAAGGCCTTTGAAGAAGCTGGTCTTGCGGATTGCTTGCATTATTTAGGTAACGTTAATGCAACTGATAAGTTGACGGTTTACGTACAAGATAAGTGCGTTTTGAATACAGATCGAGTTGATTTACAAAAGGCATGGACTGAGGTGAGCTGGCAGATTGCTCGCCGTCGTGATAATCCAGCTTGTGCGGATAGTGAATATAACTTGATTGCAGATAAAGATAACGGCGGTCTTATTCTTTCTACTGGTTTTGACACGACTGAAAACATTGCAACTCCCTACTTGAATTTAGGAGCTAAACCTAAAGTGGCGATTCTTCGTGAGCAGGGCGTGAATAGTCAGAACGAAATGGCAAGTGCTTTTATGCATGCTGGTTTTGAAGCCGTTGATGTTCACATGACCGACTTACTTGAAGGTCGAGCTAATCTTGCGAGTTTCACTGGTTTAGCTGCGTGTGGTGGTTTCTCCTACGGTGACGTTTTAGGTGCTGGTGGAGGTTGGGCTAAGACCATTTTGCACAATTCAATGTTAAGTGAAATGTTTGCCCGTTTCTTCGCTGACAAGCGAACATTTACATTAGGTGTTTGTAACGGCTGTCAAATGGTTTCTCAGCTCAAGAACTTGATTCCCGGTGCCGAGCATTGGCCTACATTTGAAAGAAATCTTTCTGAACAGTTTGAAGCTCGTTTGGTTAATGTGAAGATCGCAGATTCTCCGTCTATCTTCTTTGCTGGAATGCAAGGATCCATTATGCCGATTGTGAACTCCCACGGAGAAGGTCGTGCATTCTGGGTAAATCCAACCGATGAAACGAAGGCTTTGGTTTCTGCTTTCTATGTAGATTCTGCCCAAAATCCAACAGAGGTTTATCCACTTAATCCAAATGGATCTCATCAAGGTAAGACTTCTTTCACGACACCGGATGGTCGAGCAACAATCATCATGCCTCATCCAGAAAGAAGCTGGAGAGCCGTTCAGCTTTCATGGCGTTCTTCACAGCTTAAGGATTATTCTCCTTGGGCTCGTATTTTCCAGAATGCCCGTACTTGGGTCGGAAATATTTAATGCCATTTGATGTTTGGGTGACATTTTTCGTGGCCTGGTTCTTTCTGTCGATTGCACCAGGCCCGGATAATATCTTTGTATTAATGCAATCGATCATCTACGGTAAACGTGATGGATTGTGGGTTGTTGCAGGTCTTTGTACCGGATTAATCATTCATGTGACTTTAATTGCGATTGGAGTCACAGCAGTTATTCGCGCTTCAGATATTGCATTTACAACCATCAAGATGCTAGGCGCCTTGTACTTGGTGTATTTAGCCATTTTGGCCTGGAAGGCTCCTGTCACTTCAGTTACAGTTTCAAAGGATTGTGCTTTAGAGCAAAAAAAAGCTTCGGCTCTTTCTTTGTGGAGGAGAGGCGCTTTTATGAATCTTACGAATCCTAAAGTGATTATCTTTTTTCTCGCTTTTTTCCCTCAGTTTTTAACCGAAGGTTATAGCGTTAGTGGACAGATGTTGGTAATGGGCGTGACCATTCTTGTGACGTGCGCCCTTGTTTTTGGAGGCATTGCCGTCGGAGCGGAGTATGTCCGAAGCTTAATTTCGTCTCCGAAAATTCAACAATGGATCAACCGAATTGGTTCCGTTATTTTTGTGATGCTTGCTGGTAATGTGTTACTGACAAGTTAGAGAATGTGTGATGAACAATATACAAGAAGATATTTTTCAAATTGCGTTGGTTAATCATCGCCCCGCGGATTCCCATTATTTTGATTGGCAAAACTTTTCTGCCGAAAGAGTAGTTCGATCCGAAGATTTGCCTCCTTATCTTATTTTCGGAAATCAGGATAAGGATGCTTTTTGCTTAACGGCTGACGGATGGTCTGCTCTTTGGTGTGATAAGAGTCGTCAGAATCGAATTTTATTGACGTGGAATCGCAAAACGGGACGATTTACCGTTAATCAAACCTGGAGAGGAATTGAAGGTTCTAGCGAAGAAGTCGCCTCAACTGAGTCTCTTAATACGGTTTTAAGTTCTCTTTATTCGAAGGGATTTCCTGTCTCTTGGGATACTGAAGCAAAAGATCATTTCGAAAAACTTTATCAATTAAGTTGGGTTAAATCTCCTGAAGAATTACCGATTTATTTCGGGGTTCCGGATGGAGTTTTCTATTCGATTATTTTTCCAGTGATGGTAAAAAATATTCGAAATGCCAAGAAGATTCTCGAAGATGTTGCTAAAGAACCGGATCTGGATTATGGCTTCTTTGCAACTGCTTGTATGCTGGATCAAAAAGTTCTTTATAAGGTCGGTCAGGCTCCAGAATGGACTCAAGATGTAGCTCAGGTTTTAACTCAATCTTTGGGTGAAACAGGTTTAATGCCTTTAGAAATACCGGAATTGCAAGAAGATGGTTTATCCCGTGCGGTTAAATTGGAACGTTCTGTCATGACGGTCGTTGTGTCTGTACCGTTCGGTCGTTTGGAAGATATGCTTTCAAGATTGGCAGAAACACCAATGCCGATTTTGTCTCGTCAAGAACCACCGCATAGAAGAGAAACATTGCCGATTGTTGTTCCAGTTAATATTTCAGAAGACGGAAGAGCATTAAGAATCGATGACCAAGAGCAAGGTATTTCATCTATTTATCAGTTCTTAGAAGAAAAATCTTTAGGTGAATTGTTACAGCTCGATGCAGATCGCCAAATCCAAGCATTAGAGGAATTATCAGATCAATTGGTAGAACAACTTATTTCAGCGACAAAGCAAGCTGGAATAAAGTAAAACAAATGAATAATCTCTAAACGAAGCCCGATCTAACAACAGGGAGATCGGGTATTCGTTTGTATGATCTAACTAGGATTTTCTTTTTGATGTTTGATAAAACTTCTAATTTCTAAGCCGAACATAAAGGCCGTCCAGCCATCGAAAAGTAATTCGATAGCGACAAAAATACCTAATACATAAGGTGCGGTTTGTGGCCAACCCCACCATAAGCAAATACCTAGAGCAATTGAAATAATTGCGGAAAAGAGCATTAATTTCCAGCCTTTAGTATCAGTGTTCGTTGCGGAAAGCCAGAATTTGACGACTCCCATAGCTATAAAGTACGAAGCGATGAAAAGCGTTAAATTTTCAGAACCGAAAAGTGGATGGAATAAAAGAATAAATCCTGCAATTGTGCTTAAAAGAGCACTGATAACGGTTGCCGTTTTTGCTGCCCAACCCGAAACTTTATAAAAAAGTGCCAGCCCTGTCGCACCCGCTACAAGCAAGATAGCACCGACAAATATCGTGACACCAATTGAGAAAGTAGCTGGAATGATAATTCCAATTGTACCGAGGAGGATACAGAAGATTCCCCATCCAATTAATCCGACATAGTTGAGTCTAAGAGGTAGAATCAGATCCTGCGCTACACGTGTGGGTACCTCGTCCGTTGAAGGTGATGTATTATTTTTCTGTTCATTAGCCATAATGATATTTCCTAAAAAAGTGTAGAAGTATCATGGCTAAAATTTTTACTGATATGAATCATTGCACACTACTTTGAGACTCTTTATGAGTACCCAAAAATAAAAGTTAAGTCAGTAATCAACACAATAGATGGCTAATTGTGTGAGAAAATGAACGTTCTTGTTTATCAGGAGTCCCTTTGTGAATCTTTTGGGAAAGTTTCTAATTGCGATGCCTCAAATGACTGATCCTAATTTTGAAGGCAGTGTTGTTTACATTTTTCATCAAAATGAAAAAGGAACGTCAGGCGTTGTAATTAATCGTCCGACTAATATTGCGTTTAATGAAGTCTTGGATAAGTTTGGACATCAACCTATTTTTGAAGATGTGCCAATATTTTGGGGTGGTCCCGTGCAGTCCGAACAAGGCATTATCATTCACACGAATGAAAAAACTTGGGAAACTACATTACCCATAGAACGGAATTTGTGTTACTCGATTTCTGCAGATCTTTTAGAGTCGGTTTCTAAAGGTGAAGGACCTAAAAAATTCCTGGTGACATTGGGTTATGCTGGCTGGGAAAAGGGGCAACTGGAATCAGAAATTTCAAACGATTGCTGGCTAGTTGGTAATTTCCGCAGTCGTATTCTTTTTGATTTAGCTCCTGAAAAACGGTACCGGGCAGCTCTTTCTGCTCTAGGTCTTGATCCTTCCATCTTCATCGCAACAGAAGGAACCGTGGGCCATGCTTAACGACAAACTAAAGCTTCGAGAGGATTCGATCGTATTGTGTTTTGATTATGGACTGAAGCGTATTGGAGTTGCAGTAGGCAATCTTTTAACCCGAACCGCTCGTCCTCTTTCTGTAGTTCATTGGAGTACAAATGAGCAAAAGTGGAAGGCGGTTTTAGCCTGTGTTTCAGAGTGGAAGCCCGATGTTATTGTGGTGGGGGTCCCTTTTCATGATGATGGAAATCCAAACTCAATGACCGAGGTTTGTCGTCGATTTGGTCGACAGTTACAAGGACGAGTATCAATTCCCATTGTCTATGAAGATGAACGATTTTCATCGGTAGAAGCTGAGTCTTATTCAGGAAGTGATGAATATATTGATGACGAAGCCGCTTCCATCATTTTACAACAATGGCTTAATCACTAACTTATTGAATCATAAGGGAAAGAAATGAAAGTCGCTACGGGAATTTGGCGTTTTTCTGGAATTCTTTTTACATTATTGTTTGCCTTTTTGTCGTGTACACAAAGTTTCCCCGTGCATCAAGAGAAGAGCAGGGCAGACTGATTCAAATTCATAGTCGCAAGATTTTAGAAATTGCGGGTCTTCAGTATTCATGGGAAGGGCAATTGGATGAGAAATTGCGACAGACGGGATTCAATACAACGAAAGGAATCACTCTGGTTTCTAATCACATTTCGTGGATTGATATTTTTTCACTGAATTCAGTAATTCCCTGTCGTTTTATTGCCAAAGCTGATATCGCACATTGGCCTTTTTTTGGATTGATTGCAAAGCAGATTGGAACTCTTTTCATTGATCGCGGTCGACGTAGTGCAATAGTTAAAATCAATCAAGAAATCACTAAGGCACTGGAGTCTCAGCAAACTGTAGCGGTGTTTGCAGAAGGAACAACTACTCAGGGTAATGAACTTTTGCCGATTCGATCGAATCTTTTTTCTCCGGCCGTTAGCTTAAATACCCTGATTCAGCCGGTCATTATTACCTATAGTAGTAATGATCAACCCACAACCCAAATGGCTTTTAGTGGCGATACTTCATTGATTCGCTCATTATGGAATGTGGTGACTGCTGAAAAGGGTAAGGTGACTATTCACGTTCTGGAACCAATTGATCCAGATGGGATGGATCGACGTGCTATTGGAAAACTCTGTGAAGAGCGAATGAAGGAAAAATTACAGCAAATTTGGGGAAATAACTTTAAAGAAACCGATAGTGAAGCGACCAATCTCTTGAAAAAAGTGATTTCAAAAAAATAGTATTAGTCTTTTTTCCCCGATACTTGCCAAACTCGAAGTTGTGGAATGCGAACGGCTGTAAGTTCTCGTCCCCAGCAACAACCTGAATCTAAAGTAATCAAGTTATGGCGAATAGTTAAGCCACAAGTAGACCAGTGACCACAAACAATGCGGGAATTAGCGGTTTTTCTTCCAGGAAAATCAAACCAGGGAATCAAATCAGCAGGTGCTTCGTAAGGGGCACAACTGGATTTAATTTCAGCTGAACCGTCGGAATAAAGGAATCGACTGCGGGTTAAAACGTTAACGATGGCTCGAAGACGATCAAAACCGGTTAAGGATTCGGACCAAGCTGGTGTATTGCCAAAGATTCCCGCTAAATTAGCCTTCCATTCCTTACTTTGAATTGCAGAATGAACTTCGTTTGCATATTGGAGCGTTTCTTCAATAGTCCAAGACGGGTGAACACCGGCGTGAATAAAAAGCGTGTTCGCTTTAAAAACGGCTAAAGATTGTTTTCGTAGCCAAGAAATAATTTTGTCTGCATCTTTAGCTTCTAGGATCCCACTCAAAGTGTCTTTTTTTGCCAAAGGTCTAACCCCAGCGGCGACCGCTAGAAAATGCAAATCATGGTTTCCAAGAACGTATGTAGCTCGCTTACCTAGATCGTAAATGATTCTGAGACATTCTAGAGAATCGGGACCACGATTAATCGCATCACCTAAAAATACGAGTTCTGCGTTTTGAGGTAAGAGTTTTAAAAGCTCTTTTAAATTTTTAGCAAAACCATGGACATCACCAATGGCATAGACGTTATGAGACTGCATTCGATACAATAAAAGAATCTTATGTTTTAAACAGATTGTGAATATTATTCTATTTGGAGTCTTTTTCTGATGAAACCTGTTAGAAAAGCCGTATTTCCGGTAGCTGGTCTCGGTACACGATTTTTACCCGCTACAAAAGCGATGCCCAAAGAGATGCTTCCTGTGGTGGACAAGCCTCTGATTCAGTATGCAGTGGAAGAAGCCGCTGCTGCAGGTATCACAGATATGATTTTCATTACTGGTCGACATAAGCGAGCAATTGAAGATCACTTTGACAGCTCTCCAGAGTTAGAAAATGATTTAAAAAGCAAGGGAAAAGAATCATTATTGGCAGTTCTTAAAGCGATTGTTCCTCCAGGAATTAATTTTATTTTCATTCGTCAGCCAGAGCCCTTGGGTTTAGGCCATGCCGTTCTTTGTTCAGAGCCTGTGGTTGGAAATGAACCTTTTGCGGTGATTTTGGCCGATGACTTGGTTGATGCAGAAGTGCCTGTCGTAAAACAGCTCATGGACGCACGTGAAAAGCAGGGTGGTGGTCATGTATTGGCCGTTCAAACCGTTGAACGCAAAGAAACGGATAAGTACGGTATTGTCGAAGTGGTCGATGAAGAGGCTCCAACTACCAGTGTGAACTCCATTGTTGAGAAACCAAAACCCGAAGTTGCACCATCTACGTTAGCGGTTATTGGTCGCTATATATTGGAACCAACCATTTTTGAAAATTTGCGCCGTATTGAACGCGGAGCCGGTGGCGAAATTCAGTTAACTGATGCGATTGCTCGAAGCATTCAAGGCGAAGAATCAACGTATTCTTGCCGATATAAAGGACAGCGCTTTGATTGCGGTTCTAAGCAAGGATTCTTGGATGCAACCGTTCATTTTGCACGAAAAGAAGGTTACATCATCAAGTAATGAAGTAAAGATACGAGAATACAATTGAGGTTTCTTAATTGTATTCTCGTCAGTTGTTTTAAGAGGAAGCTCGTACTTTTTTTAGAAGTGCCGTGGTACTACGTTCGTGTTCAAACTTAACCGTAACCACTTGACCGCCATATGAATGAACGATTTTGGCTTCAGGAAGGTCTTCTATTTTGTAGTCACCGCCTTTGACGTAAATATCTGGTTGCACCTGTCGAACCACTTCTAAAGGCACTTTATCTTCAAAAACAACCACAAGAGAAACGCTTTCTAGGGCGGCTAGCACCGCAGCTCGGTCTTCCTGCGTATTAATCGGTCGATCATCTCCTTTACCGAGCATCTTTACCGATAAATCACTATTAATTGCAACGACTAAACTTTTCCCGAGTACTGAAGCTTGAGCTAGATAGGTGACGTGTCCTCGATGTAGTATATCGAATACGCCATTGGTTAAAACAACCGGATGGGGCAAAGCCTCTACCGCCTTTTTTAAATCTGAAAAAGCAACGATTTTCTTTTCAAAATCTGGTGTAGCTAATTGTGTACTCATAATAATTGGCTTGCTTCGTAAAGGTTTTGAGCGATATCGGTACTATCCGTTGTATTGCCTAAAGGTCTAGTTCCATCCGTATGAACCAAAATTCTTCGAGCTAATCCTGCTTCTTTTCCCGCAGTCATATCCGATGATTTATCGCCAATCAAAACGGATTCAGACATAGCAATATCAAAGTCTTTAGATGCAGAAAGCAACATGCCTGGTTGTGGTTTTCTGCATTGACATTCCATAAGATAAGGAGCGAATGCTTTTTCCGGGTGATGCGGACAAAAATAGATGGCACTTAAAGGCGCTTGAGCTTCTTTAAAGCGACCAGCTAACCAAAACGAGAGTTTCGCAAAATCTGCTTCTGAATATTTACTGCGCCCAATCCCACTTTGATTCGTCACAATAATCAAAGCGTACCCTTTTTGATAAAGGGTACGAGCACCTTCTAAAGCTTGAGGTACGAAATCAAATTCATTACGTTGATAAACGTAAGCATGGTCTACGTTTATAACGCCGTCTCGGTCTAAAAAGGCTACCTTCCGATAAGGAAGCGTGCGATCAAACAGAAACTTATACGGAGTCATAACGCTTTAGGAGCTTGAGCATGTAATCCTTTGTTCCTTCTTGAACGCTCTTGAACTTAACATCGCAACCGGCTTTTCTTAGATTGGTTAGGTCGGCTTGAGTAAAGGCTTGATAACGCCCCACGAGAGCTTCTGGGAACGGGATGTATTCAATTGCTGAAGTACGAACAGCTTCTTCGAGCGTTAAGGTTGATTCTCCGTTGGCTTCTCTAAGAGTATTAACCACTGTTAATGCAACATCGTTAAATTCCTGAGCACGGCCGGTACCACAGTTGTAGATGCCAGAAACCGGCTTATCTAAGAAGTGTAGATTAACGGCAACAACATCATCAACATAAACGAAATCACGCTTTTGAGCTCCGTTAGCGTAGCCTAAACAACCTTCAAAGAGTTTTACCTTACCTTCTTTACGGAATTGATGGAACTGATGGAAAGCAACGGAAGCCATACGTCCCTTGTGCTGTTCGAGGGAACCGTAAACGTTAAAGTACTTCAAACCAACGACAGGGGCTCTAAGACCAAATTGCATTTCACGACGCAAAACCTGGTCAAAGAGGAATTTAGAGTAACCATAGACGTTTAGAGGTTTTTCATACTGGAGTTCTTCTTTGAAAATGGACGAAGCCCCATAGGTCGCTGCAGACGAAGCATAAATAAACGGAATTCGTTCTTCTTGACACCAACGGAAGAGTTCGAGCGTGTAACGGAAGTTATTTTGCATCATGTAGTTGCCGTCGAGCTCCATTGTGTCGGAACAGGCTCCTTCATGAAAAATAGCCGCTGGTTTTGCTATTTTCCTCTGCTTTACTAGTTCAATAAAATCTCGCTTATCGAAGTAATCGATGATTCTGTTTTCAGCTAAGTTGGCAAACTTATCTGATTTACTCAAATTATCTACGGCAATAATGTCGGTTTCGCCACGTTTGTTTAGACCTTGAACAATATTGGCACCGATAAAGCCTGCGGCGCCCGTTACGATAAATTGCATGTCCTACCTCTAAAATTGATATCCGTTAGGAAAGAGTTCTTCAAATGTTACGGTAGCGGTTCCAACCTTACCCACTACGATGCTACCGGCTCGATTAGCACACAGAACCGCTGTTTTCCAATCGGCTCCTGAAGCTAGCATTACTCCTAAAATTGCAATAACAGTATCACCAGCACCAGAAACATCAAAGACTTCACGTGCTTGAGCTGGAACAGTCCACGCCCCATCATCATCAAATAAAGTCATCCCTTCTTCACTTCGAGTCAGAAGTAATTTTTCTAAATTGAGTTCTTTTCGAAGGTTCTGAGCGCGGTTAAATAGATCATCTTCATTACGCCACTGGCCAACCACTTGAGCTAACTCACTCTTGTTCGGAGTGATCACACTAGCGTTTTTGTACTTGGAATAATCATCTCCTTTAGGGTCGATGAGAATCTTTCGTCCAAAAGCACGACCTTGCTCAATCATTGAAGCAATGCGTTCCAGACCACCTTTGCCATAATCGGACAGAATAACGACTTCATGATCAGGAAGTAGTGAAGCGTAACGTGATTCGTGTTGGTCTAAGGCCAATCCATCCGGAATAGATTCGAAATCCGTCCGTAACATCTGTTGATTTCGAGCCAAAATTCTGAGTTTTAAGGTTGTCGCAATACCTTGCATGCGAGATAGGCAAGGACGTACATGAGCGACTTCCAATAAATTCATGAGCTTATTGCCGGCTTCGTCATCACCGATCATGGCAAGTAACGAGGTTCTTGCACCAAGCGAGGCTGCGTTACGGGCCACGTTCGCAGCTCCTCCAAGACGATCCTCCGTTCGTGTCACACGAACTACAGGCACCGGTGCTTCAGGAGAAATTCTCGATGCGTCTCCAAACCAGTATCGATCTAACATGGCATCGCCAACGACTAAAACTGAAGACTGTTTTAACGGATTATTGACTTCTTCCTGGTACATAATTTTTTGATACTTTATAAGAATCTAACAATTTTAACGTTAAGAAGAGAAAAGCTGTCCTAAAAACTGAAAGAGATCGTTAAAATTGTATAACTCGACTTGTTTTCTCTAGTGAAATAAAAAATGAATACAGAAATTTCCCAAAGTATTTTTAAGGCATACGATATTCGCGGTATCGTGGATAAGACTTTAACGGAAGATGCTTGTCGTCTTATCGGACAGGCTCTGGGAACTAAGGCCAGAGAACTTGGTGTTGAAAAGATTTGCGTTGGTCGTGATGGCCGTTTAACGGGGCCGAGATTGCAAGTCGCTTTGACCGAAGGAATTCGTAAAACCGGTGTTGGAGTTATCAATATCGGTTCTGTCGCAACCCCTATTTTGTATTTCGCTACAAAACAATTAGGTACGGGAAGCGGTGTTGCGATCACGGGTAGCCATAATCCTCCTGAATACAATGGTCTAAAGATGATGTTGGCTGGTTTAACACTTCACGGTCAGGGAATTCAGGATTTATATCACCTGATTCAAAAAGGTGATTTCTATACCGCAGATACTTTAGGTAGCTACGAGGAAATTGATGTTGTGGACGATTACATCAATGCGATTGTCTCTGATGTGAAGATTGCTAGGCCAATCAAAGTCGTAATGGATGCAGGTAATGGTGTTGCAGGTCCTAACGCTGTAAAACTTTTTAAGGCACTTGGAATTGAAGTCGAAGAATTGTTTACCAATGTTGATGGTAACTTTCCAAATCATCATCCAGATCCCTCAAAGCCAGAAAATTTGGAAGACTTAAAGAAAGTATTGAAGGAGGGGGATGCGGAAGTCGGTGTTGCTTTCGATGGTGATGGTGACCGATTGGGTGTTGTAACCAAAGATGGTGAAATCATTTTCCCGGATCGCTTAGTAATGCTTTTTGCTGAAGACATTATTGCTAAGAAACCGGGTGCCGTGATTGTTCACGATGTTAAGTGCACTCGTAACATTCGCCCTTATGTTGAAGAAAAGGGTGGTAAATGTGTGATTTCTCGCACTGGACACTCACTTATTAAAGCGATGATGAAAGAAGTTAATGCTGATTTTGCAGGAGAAATGAGCGGTCATATCTTCTTTAATGATCGTTGGCCTGGCTTTGATGATGGTGTCTATGCTGGAGTTCGTCTGTTAGAAGTGCTAAGTCGAGCTTCTCACGCAGATGAATTGCTTAAAAAACTACCAAATGCCGTTTGTACACCAGAATTACAGATTCCAACAGCTGAAGGCGAAAACTTTACTTTGGTGGAACAGTTGAAAGCAAATGCAAAATTCGAAGGCGTTAAAGACGTTATTACCATTGATGGTATCCGAGCTGAGTGGGAAGATGGTTTCGCATTGGCTCGTCCTTCGAATACCACACCGGTTGTCGTATTGCGTTTTGAAGCTGATTCTGTAGAAGCGCTTCAACGAATTCAGAAGGATTTTCGTCAAGAATTGTTGAAAGTGGCTCCTAACGCCAAATTGCCTTTTTAAATCACTAGAAAGGGATTGCTGTGAAGATTTTGATTGTTAAAACAACCTCGATGGGGGATGTTGTTCATGCACTTCCAGCCATCTCTGATATCAAAAAGCATGATCCACAAGCCGAGATTCATTGGCTTGTGGAGGCTTTTTTTTCGGGTATTCCTCTTTCTTGTCCTTTGGTGGATAAGGTTATTTCGTGTCGAGTCCGTCAATGGAGAAAGAATATTTTTTCTCAGGGTACTTGGCAGGAAATTTCAGCCTTAAAAAAGCAATTAGTTCTTGAACAATACGATAAGGTTATTGATTTACAAGGATTGATCAAGAGTGCCGTTCTGGCTCGTTTGGCCAAAGCTCCTATCTGCGGATATGACAAGCATTCTATAAAAGAGCCACTCGCGTCAAATTTCTATACGCATCGTTTTTCGGTTTCTACTTCACTTCCAGCTATTACTCGTTGCAGGAACTTGACCGCTTTGTCTTTAGGGTATCCTATTCCAAAAGATGAACCACAATTTGTGTTTAAGTCTTACGAAAAAGAAATGGAAAGAAAGGTTCTCTTTTTCGCGAATACTAGTCGAGATAGTAAATTGTGGCCTGAGGCTAAGTGGATTGAGCTTGGGCGAAAGTTAACCGATCAAGGGATCGAAATTTTGTTGCCATGGGGCTCAAACGTAGAACAAGAACGAGTGTGCCGTATTGCTGAACAAATTGGTTCCGAAGCAACGGTTCCTCCTCGTAAGAGCATCCAAGAAATGATCGCTTTAATCGGGAAAAGTTACGCGGTTGTGGGGCTTGATACCGGGATGACTCATTTGAGTTCTGCAATGGGCATTCCCACGGTGGGGATTTTTAGAGATTATCCAATTGAATTAGTTCCTTTGGCTGGAAACGGTCCTAAAATTGGTTTGGGAGGCGTTAATTGTTGCCCGGAGGTTTCTGATGTTTATGTGGCTTTGGAGAAGGTAACACATGTCAATTCTGAGAGTGATTTATAGCTCGGTATTGTATTTAGTCGCTCCGCTAGCGATGCTCTATTTACTTAAGCGAAGTAAGAAGCAACCTGAATATAAAGATCACTGGGATGAACGATTTGGAACCGCTCACTATCCGGCTTTAAAGAATGGACGTACTCGAGTTTGGATTCATGCGGTGTCGGTGGGTGAAACCCGAGCGGCCTTCCCATTGATTGAAGAAATTCTTCGTCTGTGGCCTACAGTTGATGTTTTGTTAACCAGTATGACGCCAACAGGAAGAGAAGTTGGACGCTCTTTAGTAAAGACATATGGCAGACGTATTGATCTTTGTTACTTGCCCTACGACACTCCATTTGCTGTAAAAAAATTTATTAAACAGACTCAACCCTCTATTTGTCTTTTGATGGAAACAGAGGTTTGGCCAAATTTAACTTACATGGCAGAAAAATTTAATTTGCCTGTTTTGTTAGTCAATGGTCGTTTGAGTGAAAAATCCTTGAATCAAGCTAGTCGCTTTTCTTATCTTTTAAAGCCAGCGATGGCCCGATTAACAAAGGTTTTAGCTCAAAGTGAAGCGGATGCTAAACGCTTGATCCTGGCGGGTGCTAAAGATGTGGTGATCACGGGGAACTTGAAGTTTGATTATGTTCCGAACTTAGCGCAAATCCGTACTGCTCGTGAATTAAAGAAAAATACTACGCGCCCCGTCGTTCTTTTAGCTAGTACCCGAGAAGGAGAGGAAGAGATTTTCCTTTCTTTACTAGCAAGTCAAAAAGAAAAATGGGAAAAGCTAAATCCTTTGTGGTTGGTTGTACCGCGACATCCGCAACGCTTTAATGATGTCGGTGCTTTGATTGAAAAGTACGGTTTCTCTTACGTTAAAAGATCAGTGGTGCGTCATTGGAATGAAGTTTTAAGTACTGATCAATTCAATATGATGTTAGGTGACAGTATGGGTGAGATGAGTTTTTATTATGCTCTTGCCGATATTGCCATTATGGGTGGTAGTTTTGAGCCCTATGGATCACAAAGCATGATTGAACCTTGCGCGATTGGTGTTCCAACGATCGTGGGTCCAAGTATCTTTAACTTTGCTACGGCCGTAGAAGAAGCAGAAAATGCAAACGCTATTCTCCGAGCTATAGATGCTTCCGAGGCTTTAAACAAGATCGAAGAGCTTCTTGAAAAGGATTCGTTGAGAAATCAAATCGCAGATAACGCCATAGTCTTTTCAGAAGAAAAGCGCGGTGCGACAGAAAAAACGATTCAAATCATTGATGAAATTTTGAGTGAGCAGAATAAATGAGTCATCCAACTTATAACATCCTTTCTATTGCCGGAGTTGACCCATCAGGTGGTGCCGGAGTATTTGCTGATATCAAGGCGATGAGTGCCTTAGGTACCTATGCTTGTGGCGTGGTTACTGCTGTTACCGCACAGAATACTAAGGGAGTGTTTGGAGTCATTCCTGTTCCCACAGATTTTGTTGTTAAACAGATTGATACGCTTTTTGAAGATGTACGAATTGATGCTGTCAAAATTGGCATGTTGTTCGATTCCAATTTGATTCGATCAATTGCAGATCGTTTGCGTTACTGGCGTCCAAGATACATTGTGTTGGATCCAGTTATGGTGGCCAAGAGTGGAGATAAGCTTTTAGCCGATGAAGCAGTTAAAACTTTACGAGAAGAATTGCTTCCGATTACAACGGTCATAACGCCCAATTTACCAGAGGCACAGACACTCTTAGAGAGTGTGGATATTGATAGCGATGAACTGATGGAGGCCGCGGCCATTGATCTTTGGAAACTTAAGAAACGAAACGGTTGGGTTTACCTTAAAGGAGGTCACCGGGAAGGCGTGGATTATTCTGAAGACATTCTCTACGATGGTCGTAAGATGATTCGTTTGCGTGCTGATCGTAAGTTCACTAAGAATACTCATGGTACGGGTTGTACTTTATCTTCTGCCTTAGCTGCGTTACTGCCTCAATCCTCTGATGTTCCGTTAGCTGCCCGCGCCGCTAAGAACTACATCACCGAAGCCATTAACCATGCAGACACATTGACCGTAGGCGATGGACATGGTCCGGTTCACCATTTCCATGCGTTGTGGCCAAATATTAATCAAAAAGCTATGAAGAGTATGTATTGATATACCGTATTTGTGGTATTTATGAAAAATATTAGATTTTTGTGCTTGCAAAGATAAAAGTTGTTGTATACAATTCAATTCCTACGGCGAATTAGCTCAGTCGGTTAGAGCAGAGGAATCATAATCCTTGTGTCCGGGGTTCGAGTCCCTGATTCGCCACCAAGATACCGCCCGAGAGTCTCCGAGACTTTCGGGCTTTTTCTTTGTTTACTCTGTAAATATAAGCTTTTTGGGACATTAGGACTCCGAAACATAACGACACTTAACGTGTCTCAATACGATTTTTAGTACCGTACAGAGTACAGTACGAGTAACATGAGTACAGTACGGGAATAGCAAGGAGCTATGACATGCCGAAAGAAGCTAAAGAACTAACAAAACAATTCCAAATAGAGCAACGGAAAGGAACTTTGTTTGCTGTTGGTGGAATTAAAGGTCTTTGGTGTGATTATCGACGTTCTGTTCCTTCTTACTTTGTTCAATGGAAAAAGGATGGAAAGAGAAAGCAGTATTTCCTTCATACATCTAATCT
>JAFTYR010000049.1 GCA_017461315.1 Burkholderiaceae bacterium
ACAATTCTATTCAATATGATTTGCCAACTCCATTTGGCCTTACAAACTTCTTCTATGTTGCATTAGGTGAACATAAAGACGCAAACGGGACACAAGATTCCAATAAGCGAGGCAATATCTACAACTACGCAGCAAAGTTTGACTACGGTAAATTCTCTGCTATGGGTAGTTATTTATGGCGTAATGTTTGTCTAGGTACAGATAAAAATAGTTCATATAATAATCGTTATTTGAATTTTGCCGTCAGCTACGACTTTGATGTTACAAAACCAGTTGTTCAATTTACAAAGAAATTTACTAATAACGAAGTAGACTCCAACGAATTTTGGATGTTACAAGTCGGTACAGCAACCCCTGTTGCTGGTGGTAAATGGGCTATTTCCGGTTCTTATATGAAGAATCAAACAGCCAAAGAAGCCGATGCTTGGTCGTTGGGTTCAAAGTACATCTATCCCTTATCTAAGCGGACTCGCTTGTATGCTGGCGTAGAAGCTGTATTTAATGATAAGAATGCGGGTTATGCAATCGAAGCTGGCCCAGATAGTTCTTTACACTTTGATCTCGGTGGAAATGGTTACGGTACAACCTACACTGGTAAAAATGTTCAGCAGATTTACGCTGGTATCAATCACCAGTTCTAATTTAGTTCATAGCTAACTAAAACCAAGGGCATCGCTTTGATGCCCTTTTTCATATTCAACCACAAGATAAAAAATTTAAAATCGTAGTTTTTAATAAACACTGATTTTAAAAACCTTTATTTAGTATTTGATTTCTTCCTTTTACCCTCAAGCCAATACCGAATCGTTGATTTTGTTTTTCCGTATTTTCGGCTTAATTCATTAACAGAAACTCCAGACCTATGTTCTTGGGTTATTGTATCGCCGAATTCTTTAGATAATACTTTTTCAGGTCGTCCCACTTTTTGGCCTTCTGGTTTAAAAATGCCAACCTCATATTCTTTTAGCCAATCTCGAACCGTGTAAGCAGAAAGATTCAAAATAGTAGCGACTCTCTTATAGCCACAACCCTCATTAAACAAATCAAGCGCTCTTTGTCTTAAATTGATACGTTCTTGATTCGAAATTTCAGACAAATTAATTCGAACCGTAGATTTGGAAGTCATGGATCTTTTCCTTTATAGATCCTCTTCCGTATCAAAACCTTCACTAACCGATAACGTCAGTTCAATAGGAAAAAATAGAATCTAAAAGAAGTATCGCTAGAGAAGATTTCATTACAGAAGATGGAAAAATCTTTACGACAGGGTTAGTCCAATTCATCAAATTCACTAACCCAGTAGATCAATGAGGAAATACAGCTTTTGTACCTCCTCATCGGTCGATACCTCTTTACTCAAAAACAATGTCAGTCCGTCGGTTCATCCAACGACCATCTCTTGTCTTGTTGTCGTATTTAAAGGATTTCCCTTCTCCACGATCCGCGATTAACTTCGCATCAATACCATGAGCGATAAAGTAGTCTTTTACGGCCTTAGCTCTAGCTTCAGATAATGTCTTGTTGTAGGCATCGGTACCGATATAGTCTGTCCAGCCGACAACTTCAAAACTCTTACCTGCATATTGCTGTCGAATGACTTCTAAAGCTTTATCTAGAATCTGACGAGATTCAGCAGTTAACGTGTACTTATCAAATTCAAAATTGATACCACGCAATTCCATCATGCAACGGCGATTTAAAATCTTCTCAACTAGAGCCTGTTTTGATTCTTCAGTTTTAAGAGCTTTTGCAAGATCAATAACCGTAGAATTTCCAAAGATTGTTTCAATATGATTCTTTTCTTCCTCAGTGCTGGCTAAAGAAAGAATCGTTAGCTTTCCTCCGTTGGCTTTATAAGTATCGAACACTTCCTTTACCGGTAACTTTTCCTTCCATTTTGAAAAAGCACCATCAGTAATTAAGAAAACATTTTTTTCTTGATTTAACTGCGTTTGAGCACGTTTTCCTAACCAAGTCATTCGACCTACAGACTCTAAATTTTCCGGAATCTTTTCTTCGAGTAGTTTTACGTAATCTTCAGCAGATAAATTTTGCGGTTCCTGCTGGACGGTAAAAGGACCAACCGTATAAAGACCAATCGAAGCATCTCCATTATTCGATATCAAAGCTAACTTCATCACCTCTTTGGCTTGAGTCACCTTTTTTACCTTGTCAGCAGAAGCATCCGATGACTGGCTTTGTGGTTGCATCATGGAACCGGAAACATCCACCCAAAAATTAAATGGGGTTGGTGGACAATTGTTGGCATTAGCGATTCCGAAAACGGAAGTCGCTACCATAGCTAAAACTAATTTCTTTAACATAGAGGACCTCCTATCAGAACTCGTAACGGTAACCTAAGCGAACTTGAACTTCTTTCCGGTAACCACTACCGTGAGCCCGGTCAACCTGTAGATAGCATTTTTGATTCTGACCAAACTGCCAATCCACATCGAGTCCATAGTAGAAGACATCATCTGCGGTCTTACCGGTGTATTTCACGCCATTCATCTTCAAGGATTGATCTCCCTTGAATTCATGAATCCAACCTGCTCGAGCACCAATCTGTAGGAAGCGTTTATCTAAACTGTTTTCGTCTCCGTAGTTAAATTTCTTGCCAAACACACCACCTAAACGTCCAGTTAAGTAGTTTGTATTCTTCTGATCAACGTGAATACCAACGCTTGTATCAAACTCTTCACCTTGAATTCTGAGATATGACAATTGGAACTGAGGTTCAAAGAACCAGTGGTTATGCCATTGACGATCATCAATATCTTCACCCCAACTGAACATGTGACCGCCTTCTAAAGACAGACCGTATCCCCAGTTGTCATATTCACCTTTCATATATCCACTGTATACATCATGGAAACCAGTGAATTCGTTATCAAAGTAACCTAAGCTTGCAACAATGTCTAAGTAACTACCCGATTTATTGAAGTATGTTGCATAACCCTTAAGCATGTAGTGATCCGTATCGCCACTACCGTCTGATCGATTCGAATCTAAATCCAGCCGGCCTGCTTTGAAAGACATACCTAACAACCAAGACTTATCTTCGTCTTCAACGATCTGATGGTCTAAACCTAAATGAACACTATAGTCTTTTGCCTTAAGGTTTCCTTCACCTAAACCACTCGCACGATACCGAGAGTAAACTCCCTTAACCCATAAGCCGTCTTGAGCACCGTATCGAACTTCACCGATGCGATGACGTAAGTCCGATAGATCCGATAACCAGCCGTAGTACATCGGTTTGTGACTACCAAGATCTTCAATCACATCAACCGAATTACTTTCTTCACTGGAAATCATGACAAAACCATTCTCAGCATCCCCTTCGACTCGATAGAAAGACAGCATCGGATTAGAACTGATAATCGTAATATTCTTATCTTTCCAGGCAGTTGCTTCGTTATCAATTGCTTTAGGTTTTTGGTTTTCGTCTTCGTTGTAAGCGATCAAATACGTTTTACCAAGATCCGAATTCTTCAGATCGACGTGTAAAACAGAATCACTCTTAAGGTTCATCGTGCCTGTTGTGTGAATCGAATAACCTTTGCGCTCGATAACCTTAGCCATTTTGCTCTGTGCAACAGATGCATTACCTAAATCAGCAAAGCGATCAATACCTTTTTCTTGAACCAAATGATTCGAGTTAATCGTTACAAAAGTACGAGTTTGGGAGGTGGTTTCAAATTTACCCTGGTGAATTTGACGATTCTCAGCTAAATGCAATTCACCTTGATGCAAATACATTGAACCCGATCCAGTTACGCCACCACTTAAAGTAGTTTTAACGTGTACTGGAGTAGAGGCACTTGTTCTACTAATAGTTGACGAGTCTGAGACAACGGAACCTAAATTAAAAGTACCATCATTGTGGATATCGTTAGGACTTGCATTTGCCGTGTTATCAGTAAATTCATTACTACCGAACAAATTAACGGTACCGGCACCAGTATTATTAATAGCCCCACCTGTCTGGGTAGCACAGTTAGACTGGAATGCATGTGTTGTACCACGAAGATCCAAA
>JAFTYR010000050.1 GCA_017461315.1 Burkholderiaceae bacterium
GTTGGTGAACGTACCCGTGAAGGTAATGACTTTTACCATGAAATGGGTGACTCTAAGGTTTTGGACAAAGTTGCCATGGTGTTCGGTCAGATGAACGAACCTCCAGGTAACAGACTTCGTGTTGCTTTGACTGGTTTGACCATGGCTGAAGCATTCCGTGACGAAGGTCGTGACATCTTATTGTTCATTGACAATATTTACCGTTATACCTTGGCTGGTACAGAAGTTTCAGCTTTGTTGGGACGTATGCCTTCAGCAGTGGGTTATCAGCCAACATTGGCTGAAGAAATGGGTAAGTTGCAAGAACGTATTGCTTCTACAAAGGTTGGTTCTATTACCTCCATTCAGGCTGTTTACGTTCCTGCTGATGACTTGACTGACCCATCCCCAGCTACAACCTTCCTTCACTTAGATGCTACAGTGGTGTTGTCTCGTGATATTGCCTCCTTAGGTATTTATCCTGCTGTTGACCCACTGGATTCAACATCTCGTCAGATTGACCCGAACATCATTGGTGAAGAACACTACACAGTAACACGTCGTGTTCAGGCAACATTACAGCGTTACAAAGAATTGCGCGACATTATTGCGATTTTGGGTATGGACGAACTTTCTCCTGAAGATAAGTTGTCTGTTACTCGTGCTCGTAAGATTCAGAGTTTCTTGTCTCAGACATTCCATGTTGCTGAAGTCTTTACTGGAGCTCCTGGTAAGTACGTTCCTCTTAAGGAAACAATTCGTGGCTTCAAGATGATTGTGGATGGTGAATGCGATCATTTACCAGAACAAGCTTTCTATATGGTTGGTACTATTGACGAAGCTTTCGAAAAGGCTAAGACCATCAAGTAAGGTATAAACGGAGAGTTCCGACTCTCCGTAATCAAGCCTGGAGAATTAAATGGACAAAACTTTAAAAGTCGACGTAGTAAACGCTGAGGAAACTCTTTTCAGCGGTAACGCCGAGTTCGTTGCCTTACCAGGGGTGGTCGGTGAATTGGGTATCCTTCCTGGTCATACTCCTTTGATTACCCTGATTCGGCCAGGCCTTGTACGTATTCGTCTTGAAGGTCAGCAAAACGAAGAGTCTATCTTTGTGGCCGGTGGTGTGTTAGAAGTTCAACCAGAACACGTCATCGTTTTAGCAGACGTTGCTGTCCGTACTAAGGACCTCGACGAAGCTAAAGCCCGTGAAGCTATGGCTAAGGCTAGCGAAGCAGCTAAAACTGCAACAAGTAAGATTGAACTTGCCAAGCTTGAAGCTGAGCTTAGTATGTTGGCTGAGCAGTTGCGAATCATTCAGAAAATTAAGAAATAATTGGTTTTCTGTTAAGGCTATTGATAATCCCCTGTATTTCACAGGGGATTATTTATTTTATGTGCAACTTGTTGTAGCATGAGTATGCGATTTTACTGTAGAGGTGATTATTGTGATTTTGGTATCAACAGACGGTTCCGAATTATCGGATAAGGCAATTCGTTCAGCAGCAACCTTAGCAAAAAATTTAAAAACATCGATCCTTGGTGTGACGGTAGTTAAAACAAAAGGTTCTGATACCGCAAGAGAAAATTTATCTCGAGTTAGCGAATTAGCTGAAGAAGTTGGTGTTCCATGCCGTACAGAAGAAATTACAGGTTCTACGATTCCTGATGCTATTTTGAATTGTGCTAAGGAAAATGACGTACGTTTTGTTGTTATGGCTAGCAGAGGCTTAGGTACATTAGGCTCTCTGTTTATTGGAAGTGCAACACAACAAGTCTTAGCTAAGGCTGATCGCCCCGTATTGGTGATCCGATAATTTACTGACTGAGTGATAAAAGAACACTCTCAAGTGTTAAGCCGTGAATGGAGACTTTCTTTTCACGGCTAAAGTCACCAGAGACGATTTGAACATTTTTTTTAGGAATACCTAGCTGTCGGCTAAAGAAAGTAACCAACGCTTTATTGGCTTTACCGTCGACAGGAGGCGTAGATAAGGCAATCTTCAGTTTATCCCCGTAAACTCCTACTACTCCTTCCCTTTTTGCTCCAGGTTGTGCATGTATGTACAAAGTTATGGATTGATCTGGGTTGATTTTTATCCAGCTAGGGATTGTTTTGTCCACTAAATAACTCCAATTAAAGAAAAGATGAAACCAAAAAATGATACTTTTCTGAGAGCTCTGAAAAGAGAAAGTACTGAATATACACCACTTTGGTTAATGCGCCAGGCAGGACGCTATCTTCCTGAATATTGCGCTACAAGATCAAAAGCTGGTAGTTTTATGGCGTTAGCTCAATCTCCAGATTTAGCTTGTGAGGTTACATTACAGCCCGTAGAACGATTTAATCTAGACGCCGCAATCCTCTTCTCAGATATCTTAACGATTCCAGATGCGATGGGGTTGGGACTTTCTTTTGTAGCCGGTGAAGGTCCTAAGTTTGCAAAGCCAATTTCGACAGAAAGTGATGTCGAAAAACTCTTTGTACCCGATCCAAACGTGGAATTAAAGTATGTTATGGATGCGGTTCGCCAAATTCGGACAACATTGAATAATAAAGTTCCTTTAATTGGTTTTTCAGGTAGTCCTTTCACATTGGCTTGCTATATGGTTGAAGGTGGAAGCTCTGTAGATTATCGAAAATTTAAAACGATGATCTATAAAAATCCTTCAATGGTGCATAAATTATTGGAAGTAAATACTCACTCCGTTATTGCTTACCTGAATGCTCAAATTCAAGCTGGTGCTCAGGCGGTTATGATTTTCGATACATGGGGCGGAACATTACCTCATGAGTTATACAAGGAGTTCTCTCTTAAATATCTAAAAAAGATTGTTGACTCTTTGACCAAAGAAGTTGATGGAGAAAAGGTTCCAACGATTGTATTTACTAAGGGATCTTCTCCTTGGATTAAAGAGATTGCCTCGATTGGAACGGATGCAATTGGTTTAGATTGGATGGCTAGTTTGAAGCAAGCTCGTCTGGTTACGGGTGATTGTGTTGCTCTTCAAGGTAATTTAGATCCTATGGTCCTATTCGCTGGTGAAGAAGCAATTCGTCGGGAAGCTCGTAGAGTAATTGACGATTACGGAATCGTAGGAAACGGTGGACATGTATTTAATTTAGGACATGGTATCAATAAAGATACACCTCCTGAAGCGGTTCAAGTTTTAGTGGATGAAGTGCATTCTTATAGTAGAAAAATGCATAAATAAACCAATAAGTTATTCACAATAACGATGCCTTTACTGTTAATAAGTAAAGGCATTGTTAGTTTTAGATTGATGCATTTGTAACTATTTGATTATTAATGATATTTTTATTTCGCTTAAATAGGTGAATAAGAAATCAAAGTGGTAAATTTGCTTAAATATCAACATCTTTTAATAGTTTTCCACAAAGTTATCCACAATCTATTGTGAATTACTGTGGATAGTAAAATATGAACCCAAAGGGGTTAAGTTTTATTGTTCGGAAAGATTAATGGATAACCGTATCGTAAAAGTAATAGTTGATGCTCCATTAAATGGAGCATTAGATTATTTAAACAATCCAAAGCTAAATTTAAAGAAGGGTGGTCGGTGTTTGGTTTGTTTAGGGAGAAGAACGGTTATTGGTATTGTTGTTGATTTCTCACAGGAATCTGAAGTTCCGTCTGATAAGCTTAAAGAAGTCATTGGAGTTCCTGATGATATTGCTCCCTTGACGAAAGATTGGCTAGAGTTATGCCAATTCACAGCTCATTATTATCTTTCTTATTTTGGCAATGTTGCCATCCCTGCTCTACCTCGTTTTTTTAGAACTTCACCCAATACTGCACACGAACGTTCGATCAAAAAGATGAGGGAATTAAGCAACAATAAAAAACAAAAAGAAGTACCTATTCCGCAACTGACAGATGAACAGAAATATGTCGTAGAAGATTTTGGAAAGATTCAAAATTTTGGTGTTGGCCTGTTATTTGGCATAACGGGAAGTGGGAAGACCGAGGTTTATATGCGCCTTATTGATCAGGTTTTGTCTAAAGATCTTAAGTCGCAGGTACTTTTGATGGTTCCTGAAATTAATTTAACACCTCAACTAGTCAAGAGAGTGCAGGAACGTTTTCCGAAAGAATTGGTTACCTCATGGCATTCAGCAATGGCAGAAGGGAAAAAGGCCTCTGCATGGCTCGCTACTCATGAAGGTCGCTCTCGAATTATGGTTGGAACTCGTCTTTCTGTTTTTGCGAGTCTACCGTCACTCAAACTGATCATTGTTGACGAAGAGCATGAATCTTCTTTTAAGTCTATTGAAAATGTTCGCTATTCCTCTCGAGATTTAGCGATTAAACGAGCTCAACTTTGTAATATTCCGATCCTTCTCGGATCAGCTACGCCATCATTTGAATCTTTGAAAAAAGCTCTAGATGGTGACTATCGCCTTTATCGTCTTACGCATCGAGCAAAAAATTTATCACAATTACCTAAATGGGAATTTATTGATACTTCTAAAGAAAAGGTTGTGGATGGTTTAAGCCAAATCACTTGTGATGAGATTACAAAAACAATCGATGCTAAACATCAGGTTTTAGTTTTTTTGAATCGTCGAGGATACGCTCCCGTTGTCACATGTAATGGATGTGGCTGGCATTCTTTATGCCCTCATTGTTCAACCTTTGCTGTCTATCACAAGACTACAGGAAGACTTACTTGTCATCACTGTGGTTGGAGTATGCCAATACCGAAGAGCTGTCCTAAATGTGGATCTGTGGAGTTAGTTGCTGTTGGTCGTGGTACTCAAAGGATTGAAGAAGAATTTGATAGTCGATGGCCTGAAGCGAACATCTTGCGCTTAGATCAAGATACTACCCGTACGAGAGGAAGTGTCGAAAAGGCTTTGAGTCGCGTTCATGAAGGTGAAGTTGATATTTTGCTAGGTACTCAGATCATTGCAAAAGGGCATGATTTTCAAAATATTGCACTTGTCGTTATTTTGAATGCAGATGGACAGTTACTATCTTCAGATCTTAGAGCACGAGAGCGATTATTTTCTTTGTTAATGCAAGTTTCTGGGAGAGCGGGTCGAGGGAGTATTCCTGGAAAAGTGATATTGCAAACACGTTATCCCGAAGATGATTTTTTCAAGTATCTTGCTGATCAGGATTATGAAGGTTTTGCTCTAAAGGAATTAAGGGAAAGAAATGAAACCTGTTTACCCCCCTATTCTGCTCAAGCCTTGATTGTGGCGGAAGGAAATTCGATTCAGGATGTTTTAGTTTTCTTAAAACGAATAAAGGATTTCTTTATTCGATTTAATATTCCTGAAATTCAAATTTATGATCCAGTACCACAAGCAATTGTTAAAATTCAAGACATTAGTCGTGGTCAACTTCTAGTTGAGGCGAAAAATAGGAAAGTTTTACAGTATTTCCTTGCTAGAGTTATACCGATTTTGCGAAAGAAAAAAACTGGATTTTCTTGGTATATCGATGTAGATCCAATCAGTATTTAAGACAATAAATGAAACGAGAAGATTTTGAAATTATGGCTCCGGTTGGAAGCTGGGAGTCTTTAGCCGCTGCGCTCCATGCCGGTGCAGATTCTATTTATTTTGGTATTGAAGGTTTGAACATGCGGGCTAAATCGGTGAGCATGTTCACCGTAGAGAGTCTGCCTAAAATTGCTAGCCTTTGTCGTGAGTATGGTGCTAAGAGTTATTTAACGATTAATACCATTATTTACGATGATGACATTGTCTTGATGAGACAAATGGCCGACGCAGCAAAGTCTGCCGGTATCTCCGCCGTTATCGCCTGCGATGTTGCCGTTATGGAGTACTGTAATAGCATCGGTTTAGAGGTTCACCTTTCAACTCAATTAAATATTTCTAATACAGAAGCCTTGAAGTTTTATAGTCGCTTTGCGGACGTTGTTGTACTGGCCCGAGAATTAAACTTGGATAAAGTTTCAAAGATTTATAAGGCTATTGTTGACGAAAAGATTACAGGACCTAAAGGCGAATTAATCAAGATTGAAATGTTCTGCCATGGTGCTCTTTGCATGGCGATTAGTGGAAAATGTTATTTGAGTTTGGATAATGCTAATCGGAGTGCTAATCGAGGCGCTTGCATGCAAACATGTCGTCGATCCTACATTGTTAAGGACAAGGAACGAGATGTTGAATTGGAAATTGATAACCAATACATCATGTCTCCAAAGGATTTAAAAACGATTGGCTTTATCGATCGAATGATTGAATCCGGTGTTCGAGTTTTTAAAATTGAAGGACGTTCTCGTGGTGCAGACTATGTAAGAACCGTAGTTGAAGCATATAACGAAGCGATTGAAGCGGTTTTGTCGGGTCGATGGAGTGAAGAAGTAAGTCGCTCCTGGGATGAAAAATTAGCTACGGTATATAACCGTGGATTCTGGAATGGTTACTATCTAGGACAAACTATGGGTGAATGGAGTAACCGTTATGGGTCCCAAGCAACAGAGCGTAAAGTGTTTGCAGGAAAAGTGATCAAGTATTTCTCTAATGCTGGGGTCGCGGAACTTCTAGTGCAAGCTACCGAAATCTTGAGTGGTGAAAAACTTTTGATTACAGGACCGACGACAGGCGCTGTCTATGTTGATATGACTGAACCTTGGGTTGATGGTAAACAAGTAACAAAAGCATCAAAGGGCGATCATGTTACAGTAAAAGTGGCTGAAAAAGTCCGAGAAAATGATAAGTTATACGTTGTACGCACCGGAATTGAGTCTAATATACGTAACTAATAAAAAAGGCAGGAATTAAATCCTGCCTTAGCTTTACTTATGAAAGTTTTAAATTAAGTGAAGGAAACGAGAGACCATACGGATACGTTCTTCAATGGTGTCGATACGTAAGAATTCTCGGTCGCAATGGAAGTCTCCACCAGCAGGGCCACAGCCGTCGATGACTGGAATTCCGATTTCAGCAATGTGGTTACCGTCAGAAGCACCACCAGCATCAACCCACTTAAGATCAAAACCTTCTTCTTTAGCCGCTTGCGTCATCAAATCAACCAATTCTTTTGTATTTTCAGAGAATGGCATTGCACTGATGTGGTTAGTGCGAGTTAAAGTCTGAGTGACTCGAGGAGACCATGTGGCTTCAGCTAACTTGAAGATAGCTTCATCTAATGCAACATCGTCTTCGTTCGTCCAGTATCGAGTATCAATTTCGATACGAGCAGAATCAGAAATAACGTTTGATGCAGAGCCTCCCTTCATAATGCCAGGATTGACGGTTGTGTTGTGGTCTGGATCAGCAAGACCGTAAGCAGCTAAGGCAAAGCGCATCGCTGCGACGTTCGCATTAGCTCCCTTATAGTGAGCGTTACCAGCATGCGAAGAAGAACCGTTAAAGGTAGCTACATAAGTTGAAGAACCTTTACGAGAGCGAACTAATTCACCACCAGCCCGAGCAGCTTCAAAAATCAAAGCTCTTTTAGCCTTAACAGCAATCGAGTTGATCCATTCTGCAGAATAACCTGAACTTGTTTCTTCGTCAGGGTTGAGTACAACAGCAATCGAAAGGCGCTCGATATCCTTTGGATCGGCATTTTTGATTGCGTAATAAATCGCTAAAACACCACTTTTACAGTCGGATACGCCAGGACCATAGGCGCGATCTCCCTTAATTGTCATCGGACGAGCTTTAGCGGTTCCATCCGGGAATACGGTGTCTAAGTGAGCGTTCATTAAGACGTCATAGTGATCTGCATCTGGTTTATTACATGCAAATAAACCACGACCAACAGCAGGACCTAAATCAACTAGTTGGCAACTAAAACCAATGGATTCAAAATGCGTCTTCATAATCTCTGCCGCGTGTGTCACGCCAGCGACGTTACCTGTACCGGAATCAAATGAGACGATTTCTTCAAGGTCTTTAAGGAAATTTTCTAGAGTACTCATGATTTGCTCTATGGGTTAGTCTGTCTTTTTAACAGTGTCATAACAAAATTAACGATCTAATAGATATCGTAATCGAACCGTCCTCGGTGTGACCTTAAGTTAAGTTCGAAAATGATACAAAATGATAATGCTTCCTGTATTGGGGATCTAGCGTTGATAATTTTTCATTAAATTGGCGATAGTCAAAATGTCGGATGGTAAAGTTCGACAACATCCTCCGATACATAAAGCTCTTAAAGAATGCCATTCATTAACAAAATGATGCCAATTTACCGAGTGAAGTGTCTTTTCCCATTGTTTGGTTGTTGGATCGTATGTTTCTCCTGAATTGGGGTACACAATCAGTGGTTTCGACGATATCGAAGAAATCTTCCTAATAGCTTTAGAAACTAATTCTCTTTCAACACAATTGAAGCCAAAAGCATCAATACTAGGGTTTTCCTCGCACAATGCAGTCACTGTCTCTAATGTAGTGCCATCAGGAAGATGATATTCATCTTTGAGTGTAAAGGTAACCCAGGCAGAAATATCATACTCATCAAGTAAGTCTAAAATGGCCTGCACTTCATCGAGTCGAGGCTGGGTTTCTACAGCAATCAGATCAACGCCCGCCTCTACTAAAGCTTCAATACGTAATCGATGAAAATTCTTAAATTCTTCAGTAGAAAGTGAATAATCTCCTGTGTACTCAGCTCCGTTTGCTAAATAAGCACCGTAGGGACCGCAGGATCCCGCAATAAGAAGATCATTTCTTTCGATGGAAGGATTCTTCTCAAGGGAATTATTACGAGCTATTTGAGCCATTTTTACGGATTGTTGGATTAAAAGCCTGGAGGTTTCTGATGCAAGGCCTCTTTGTGCAAAACCTAATTCGGAAGCTTGGTAACTTGCTGTGATAGCAACGTTGGCTCCGGCATCAAAGTATTTTTCGTGAACGATGCGAACTTTATCAGGTTCTTTTAGTAGAACTTTTGCTGTCCAAAGAGGATCATTAAGGTCACATCCTAGTTCTTCAAGAGCGGTAGACATGGCTCCATCAATAACAAGAGCCCCTCTTTTCTGGATAAGTTTTTTTAAAGGATGATCCATTCTTTTAGTTCACAAAACAATTATTCATAAATGAATGTATTTTAAAATCAGATCAGGGAAACGGAGTCCTTTAATCTCTACTAATTTTATGTATTTAGGATGGTATCCATGAAGAAACGTCTTTTTCTACTTACGATGACTGGGCTACTGGCCTTTGGCTCATGTGTATTTGCAACTCAGATAAAAAATATACCTCGTTTAGTTGTGGGAATGGACGCCGCTTACCCTCCATTTGGTTCTTTAGATCCTAAAACACAGACAATTGTCGGTTTTGATGTGGATGTGATTAAGGCTATTGCAAAAAAAGAGGGTTTTGAAGTTGAGGTGAGAAATCTAGCCTTTGATGGTTTAATTCCAGCACTAATGGCGGGAAGTATTGATATAGCAATCAATGATATTACGATCACAGAGGATCGAAGTCGAAGCGTTGACTTTTCTAAACGGTATTACATTGCTGGATTAGGTGTTGTGATTCAATCGAATAATACTCAAATAAAAACAGCAAAAGACCTCGAAGGAAAGCGTCTTGCCGTGTCGATTGGTTCTACGGGTGAGGAAGCCGCTCGTGGCATCAAAAACGCAGACGTACGCGTTTTTAACCAGCTTAATGAGTGTTATCTAGAACTCATTAATGGTGGTGTTGATGCCGTGGTTAACGATATACCGACTAATGATTTCTATGTTTCTACTAATGGGAAAGGAAAGGTAAAGTCTCTTCCTGTTGCATTGACAGAAGAAGATCTAGGCATTGCTGTTAAAAAAGGGAATCGAAAATTACTAGATAAAATTAATCAGGGACTCGAAAAAATAAAGAAAAGTGGGGAATTCACTACTATTTACAGTAAATGGTTTGGTCGCGAACCATCAAATAGTTTGATCAAAGACTAAAAACAAAAAAGGGCTTCTCATATAAAGAAGCCCCTGACAGAGCACTAATAAAGCCCGATGATCTTCCACCATAACATACCGGTGGAAAATACAACCAAAACACAGAACGTTACGATACAGAAGTTAATCTTATAAAAACGAGGACGTTCAAAATAACCTTGTCCAAAGTAGATTGGACCAGGGCCGCCTGCATATTCTGTTATACCCCACATGAAGTTAGAAAAGATTGCAAAGCAAATAGCAACCATCGGAGCAGGTGCCCCCGCTGCAATCGCTACACTTGCAAAGGGAACATACATAGCTGCGACATGTCCAGAAGCAGTTGCAAATACATAATGAAGATAAATATAAGCAAAACCAAGGATAATAAAAGTGGAAATCCAATCTAAACCACCTAAAGAGGAGGCAAAACCCAGAGACATCCACTTAACAAAACCGAGTTTTGTTAAGCCGGTGGCTAAAGAAATAATTGAACCGAACCACACTACTGTGTCCCAAGCCGCTTTATCATTAAGAACATCCTTCCATTGAACCGCATTAGTTACAAACAGGAATGCAACAAGTCCTAGACCAATAGCGTTGGCATTAAGGCCTGTTATTAGACAAGTACCCCAACCAATTAAGGCAATGATGAAACCGATAGAAACTAAGATTTCTTGTCGACTCATATTCCCCATTTTTCTAAGTTCATTACGTCCCATTATCTTTGCTTCTGGTGTACGTTTAAGTTCGGGATTCATAAACTTATAGGTCAATAAAGGTAGGAGAGTAAAACAGATCATGGCAGGAACAACTGCAGCTAGTAACCATCCACCCCAAGATAACTCTACTCCTAAACCATCTTTAGCTAAGGTGGCACAAAGAGGATTAGCCGCCATACCAGTCATAAACATAGCTCCAGTAATTGGTGTGAACTGGAAACAGGTCATGACTAGAAAGTCCCCTATTTTTCTTCCTGTAGGTCCAGGTTGAGAGCCTAGAACTTGATTGATAGATTTAGCAACAGGAAGAATAATTCCACCAGATCTGGCCGTTACGCTTGGCATAGCCGGTGCCATAATCAAATCAGCAAGTCCTAGCGAATAAGCAACTCCTAGCGAGGAACCACCAAAAAGACTAAGTGTTTTATAAGCGATTCGTTTACCAAGACCAGATTGAACAAATCCTAATGATAAAACGTATGCGGAGAATATCATCCACACAGTTCCGGATGAAAATCCTTTTAGAACATCATTGAGCGATAATGTTTTCGTAAAGTAAGCAATTGCTAGACCAACAAACATTAAGGCTCCGGAAGGAATTGGAGCAGCTAAAATACCAGCAATCGTTGCTGCAAAGATTGCAAACATATGCCAAGCTTCAGGCTTAAGCCCCGTGGGTGTGGGCATTAGCCATATGATTAAAAGAATGGCTACAGGTACCGACCATCTTAAGATTTTTTCTTTATTCATAATCTCATCTCTGAGCTGTAACTTTGAGGTTTAGAGAGAAGTTAAATGAAGCAAACTTCTCTCTTGCTTTGCTTATTTAATAACGCAACTTAATTACCGTATTTGGCTAATACACGATCGGTAAACTCAGGAGCTAGACCGATGTAGGTGTGTGGATCAAGCATATGATCGACTTCATCTTCAGAGAAGTTTTCTGTGACTACAGATATTTGCATGAGTACATCTTTAAGGGAAATTTCTTGTTCATAGGCTTGCATACAGCCTTTGTAGACAATTTCATGAGCGGTCATACGGCCTAGTTTTTTAGCTAAATGCATCATCACACATTCACTCATCATTAAACCTTTTTGAGCGAATAGATTACGTTCCATATGTTTGGGATAAACAATCAGGTGCTCAAGGATATTCTTCGTTTTTTCAAGAGCACATCCAAGCATATGACATGCACGAGGAATTGCTTCCCATTCAGATAAGAAACAACCCCAATCTCGTTCGTTTTCACTTACCATGGTTTCGACAATGCTAGGAGCAATGCTTCGTACATTACGACACAAGGCCAATACATTCTCTAAAACAGCAGGATTTCGTTTATGAGGCATGGTTGATGACCCTACTTTACCCATGAAAAATGGTTCTTCTAATTCCAATATTTCTGTTCTTTGTAAAGTCAAAATTTCATGATTAATACGGCCGATCGTACCTGCACACAGAGCTAAAACATTTGTAAATTCAGCTTGGTTGTCTCTTGCAACATGCCAAGCGATAGTTGGTACTTCCAGACCGAGTATTTCAAACATTCGTTTTTGAATTTCTAAACCTTGCTCTGGTAGAGTGGCTAATGTACCTACTGCTCCAGCCATTTCTCCAACGAATACACGAGGAGCTAATTGTTGAAGTCTTTCGATGTTACGACCTAATTCATCAGCCCAGACAGCAACCTTATACCCAAATGTGATTGGAATCGCATGAACGACATGTGTTCGGCCTGTCATGACGGTATCACGGTATTTTTTAGCTAAATCAAGAGCAAATTTTTGACAAAGCTTCATGTCCCGAAGAATAACCTGGTAAGCATCTTTTTGAAGTAAGACGATACCGGTGTCTACAATGTCCTGACTTGTTGCTCCCCAGTGAACAAATTCACCAGCATTGTCTGGCAAGATTGCTTTAAATGCTTTTAAAAGAGGAACAATCGTAATTGAGCTTTTATAGTATTCACCAATAGAAGGAATATCGAGAAGATCTGCCTTAGCATATTTGTTAATGATGTCAGCTTTTTCTTTAGGGATGACTCCTAATTCACCTTGTGCACGAGCTAAAGCGGCTTCTGTATCTAACCATTTTTGTACCCAAGAACGGTCACTAAAAATTTCCCGCATTTCATCAGTACTGAACATACATCCATGAATTTTGCTATCAATCGCTGTTGAATACATTGCATTCTCCTTGTTGTGATGTTGATTCGTGAGCATGATAGGAAATCAATTACATGAGAGAAAGAGAAAAAATGATTTGTATTGATTGATGTCAGAAAATAATTTTTATATATAAATTTTTATTTTAAAATCAATCAATTATGTTTTGTATGCAAACAAAATATACAAATATGTTGGCTACATAATCGTAACATATTGTTTATACTGATAATAGTTAACTATTAGATGATTTTTGTTGTCTGTTTACACCAACAAAATTGAAGCGCATAAAATATGAAAAAATTATGGTTAAAAGTTGCTAATGATCTTTCTTTGCAGGTATCTCTTGGTAAGTGGCCAGTTGGTAGTGTGATACCTGGAGAAATTGAATTGGCTAAACATTACCAGGTTAGTCGAGATACGGTCAGAAAAGCACTGAATGCTTTAACAAAAGAAGGTCTTTTTGAAAGACGCCCTCATATTGGTACACGGGTTAAGTCAAAAAATCGTGTGGGAAGATTTTTACATGAACTAGATGATATTCGCTCCATTGACCGGTATGGGAATAAATTTCCTAGAAAAATTCAGAATGTAGAAAAAATTCAGGTTGATGAATTTAATGCGGAACGATTTGGCATCCCTTGCGGGACGATTATGTTGAAATTTGAGAACATTCGCATAGCTTCAAACAAGATTGAAGAGCCTGTAGTTGTTACCTTTGTGTATATCTTTCCCGAGGCTCTTGGTATTTTAGATTTAGCTAAAGATCATCCTGATGAATTAATTATTAATTTAGTAGAAGATTGCTGTAATACTGAATGTACTGAGGTAAAACAGACATTTTCTGCGACTACGATGACGGAGAAAATATCTCGGTATTTCAATATGCCTGAAGGTTCTTCTGCATTGCGTATTGTCCGTAATTATCTAGATGCTAAGGGGAAAAATTTAGTTGTTTCCGAGTCATATCACCCAGCAGATCGTTTTTCTTTTTCTGTTAGTGTGAAAAAAAAACAAAGGTATTGGATATAAAGTCGAAAAGTATGAAGTGGTGCGCCTGGCGGGATTCGAACCCACTACCCCTGCCTTCGGAGGGCAGTACTCTATCCAGATGAGCTACAGGCGCGAGGGCTTGAATTTTAACTTTATTTTGTAATATTTGCCAATACACATCGGGTCATAGCATTGTAAAATCGCCACCATATTTACAAGGAAGAATTGTGAGAGTTCCAACAAGTATCGAGTTCCATCATAAGTCTCGAGTGATGGATATTACGTTTGATGAGAGTAAGTATTCTCTTACCTATGAATTTTTGAGAGTATTCTCTCCGTCAGCAGAAGTAAGAGGACATACTCCTGACGAGGCAAAACTTCAGGTTGGAAAAAAAGAAGTTGATATTCGTGATATTAGACCTGTTGGCGAGTATGCATTACAGATTACTTTTTCTGATGGTCATAACTCAGGAATCTATTCTTGGGATTGGTTAGAGCATCTTTGCCTTAACCAGGATGAGTTATGGAGTCAGTATTTACATAATTTACAAGAAGCTGGCGCTAGCCGAAATCCTTGTGATCCCAATAATAGAAAGTTTTTAGAAGAAGAAAATCGACCTAAGTGTCCTTCTCATCATTAAATTATGACAAAACAAGAGTCACAGAATAGTAAATCAGAAAAATTAACGGATTTTGGTTTTACCCAAGTTCGTGAAGATGACAAAGTAAATCAGGTTAGACAGGTTTTTGATGAGGTTGCCCCTAAATACGATCTCATGAATGATCTTCTTTCTTTTGGTTTACACCGTTGGTGGAAACGTAAGACGATTGATATTGCAGACCCTAGACCGGGAATGAAGATTTTGGATATTGCTGGTGGAACGGGCGATTTAAGTCTTGCTTTTGCTAAACGAATCGGCAATACTGGAGAAATTTGGTTAACAGATATTAATGGCGAAATGCTTAAAGTTGGTCGCAAACGCTTACTACAAGCCAATGTCGACATTCCTGTTGCCAAATGTGATGCAGAAAACCTGCCCTTTCCAGATGAAACTTTTGACATAATCACAGTTGCATTTGGACTGCGTAATATGACCCATAAAGATGTTGCACTTAAAGAAATGTGCCGAGTCTTGAAACCAAATGGTAAGTTGCTCGTTTTGGAATTTTCAAAACCCCAGCGCTGGCTCACACCGTTCTATGATTTCTATTCATTTAAGTTCATGCCCTGGTTGGGTAAGAAAATCGCAGGTAGTAGTGATGATTACCGTTATTTAGCGGAATCGATTCGTATGCATCCAGATCAGGAAACTTTAGCTAGGGTTATGAGTTCTTCTGGTTTCAAGCGTGTCGAATGGATCAACTTTAATTGGGGCATTACTGCATTACATATGTGCTATAAAAACGATAATTAATTTCGATAGTTAGATAGGAAAAATATGAAAAAGTTTTTGGTCGCCTTAGTGATTGGTTTGTCTGTAATGACTCTTTCCTTAGACGCAAGTGCCGCACGACTTGGTGGTGGTGCTAGCTTTGGCCGTTCTATGTCACTACCGAAAGCTCCTGGTGGAGCAATGAAGGCTCCGGCAACATCGGCTACAAATAAGGCTAGTTCTGCAACCAAAGCAACAGGAGCAACAGCTCCTTCTCGTGGTATGGGTCTTGGTAAGAGTTTATTAATTGGCGCAGCTTCAGCTCTTGGTTTTATGGCTTTAGCTAACATGCTTGGTCTTGGAGAGGGTTTCGCCCAGTTCTTGATGATTTTGGCTGTTATGGCATTAGCTTTAATGGCATTCCGTATGTTTGCCTCGCGCAAAGCACCACAATCCAATACGAATACTTCATATGAAAGAAATACATCATATGAACGTAATCAGCCAGAACCGATGATGCGTAACACGGCTCCGACCATGGATTCTGTCAGAGTGGGTTCTGCTATGGATGAATTCTCAGATTCTCCAGTAAAGGCTCAGGAATCTTCATTCGAGGTCCCTGCTGATTTCGATAAAGAAAACTTCTTGAATATGGCCACTTCTTACTTCAAGATGCTTCAAAAGGCCTGGGACAGTGGCGATATGGATAGTCTAGACAACTACTGTACTCAAGAAATGTTTGTCATGCTAACCCATAAACGTCGTGAAATTAAAGGTATTAATTTGACCGAAGTGGTGACGTTGAATGCTGATTTAGCTGGATTTGAAACAACATCTACCGAGTATGTTGCTTCCGTTAAATTTAGAGGTCGCTTGAAGGAAAATGGAGACTTAGTTGATGTTGAAGAAATTTGGAATCTGGTGAAGGCTCGAGAAGGAAGATCTGGCTGGTTGCTAGCTGGTATTGAGCAAGTTGCCTAATTAAAGAAAGTAAATTTATAAATATTTAAAAGCCCTGCTTCGTGAGTATTCATAGGCAGGGTATTTTTTGTTTAAACAAATGAAAAATAAGATCAAAAATAAGTAAAGATTTGATGGGAAATGATTCTAACTAACTCAAATAAAACAAAAAAATAATAGTGTGTTGGTTCATGGTCTTCTGTTATCCCAGAGGAAGGAGAAATATTTTTTTCTTTGCAAAAAATAAATAGTATCGTGTGAATAAGATTTAACCCTATAATGTGGTAAAAATGCCGATTTTTACCGTCTTTGAGTGTAAGGGTAATGAAACTAACTTTATTTGTAGGTTTGTACCTTCTTTGTACTGTAGCACTTGGTTTATTTGCTGCGACTCGAGTAAAAGATACGACTGACTTTGCTTTGGCAGGTAGGTCTTTGCCACTTATTATGGTGGTTACGGCTACATTTGCCACATGGTTTGGTAGTGAAACTGTTTTAGGACTTCCTGGTCAGTTTATTCAAAATGGTTTAGAGGGGGTTGTTGAAGAGCCTTTTGGTTCCAGTATGGCTCTGATCCTAGTGGGAGTTTTCTTCGCTCGCAAATTGTACAAAATGAGCCTCCTTACGGTTGGAGACTTTTATCACAGACGGTATGGGGTGTCTGTAGAATTAATTTGTTCAATTTTTGTAGTCTTGTCTTACCTTGGATGGGTCGCTGCACAAGTCGCAGCTCTCGGGTTAGTTATCAATTTACTGACAGAAGGGTTCGTCAGTATTAGTGTGGCCATGGTTATCGGAACGCTCGTTGTGCTCCTTTACACCGTATTTGGTGGTATGTGGTCTGTGGCGGTAACCGATTTCTTACAAATGATTATTATCGTGGTGGGGCTTGTCATCGTAGCCTTCTTTGCTTCTGAAATGGCAGGTGGTCCTAGTGAGGTTATCACCTATGCTTCAGATAAGGATTTATTTAGATTTTTTCCTGAAGCTGATTTAAAGAGCTGGCTCTTTTGGATATCCGCCGCTATCACAATGATGATAGGATCGATCCCTCAGCAGGATGTTTTTCAGCGAGTTATGTCTGCTAAGAGTATGCGTGATGCGTGTTCTGGTCCTATCATCGGTGGCACATTTTATTTGCTTTTTGCATCCGTTCCTATGTTTATTGTCATCGCTGCGACTGTCGCAGTCCCTGATATGGCTAATAAATTTATGGCAACGGATCCTCAGGAAATTCTTCCTACTTTTATTAAAGAATACATGCCATTATGGTTACGAGTTATGTTCTTTGGTGCAGTTTTATCTGCCGTCATGTCAACGGCGTCTGCAACGATGTTGGCTCCAACAACCACTTTTGTAGAAAACGTATTACGAAACTTTATACCTTTGACGGACAAACGTGAATTACGTGCGATGCGTATTTCTTTAGTTGTTTTCGCCCTTGGCGTTTTAGCGTATGCTTTACTAATGGAAGGTACGCCTATTTATGAACTTGCCGCCATGGCTTATCAGTTCCCTGTGATTGGGGCATTTTGGCCTTTGACAATGGGGTTATATTGGAAGCGATCAACTACTGTTGGCTGTTGGTTCTCTATTGCGTTAGGATCACTCGTTTGGGGTGTCTTAACCTTCTCTTCTCTTGGAGAAGAGTTTCCTGCACTTTTGGGTGGATTCTTAGCCTCTGGTATTGGTCAGGTACTAGGTTCACTCCTTCCACTCGAATGCAATAAGCGTTGTGTTGATGTGTGGGAAAGAGATAAAGATAAATATTTGTACAAAGGCGTGCAATAACTAAAGAGAGAAATATCCTTATGAATATCGTAATACTTGCAGCGGGACAAGGTAAGCGCATGTGTTCTAAATTGCCTAAGGTTTTACAACCCGTTGGTAATATGCCCATGTTGTCTCGTGTGATTCAAACAGCAAAAACACTGGGTACCGATCACAATATTCTGGTAGTTGTTGGTCATGGAGGCCAGGTCGTTGTCGAAGCTTGTAAGGATGATGATCTCAAGTTCGTAGAACAAAAAGAACAAAAAGGTACGGGACATGCAGTTATGCAAACCCTACCTCATTTGAGAGAAAACGAACCAACATTAGTGTTGTATGGTGATGTTCCTCTCATTCAAAGTCAAACCTTAAAGAAATTACTAGAAAAAGCGGGCGATGGATTTGGCCTTCTTTCTCTTAAGACGGAAAACCCAACTGGTTACGGTAGAGTCATTCGACAGAATGGAAAAGTTGTCGGAATTGTTGAACAGAAAGACGCTTCAGAGGAGCAAAAATTAATCAAGGAAGTTAACACGGGTTTTATGGTGCTTCCGACGCCTTATCTTAACAGTTGGTTGTCTCAGATCGATTGTAATAATAGTCAAGGAGAATACTATTTAACGGACTTGGTTGGATTGGCGGTCCGTGATGGTATGGAAATCCAAACTGTTATTGCCGAAGACGAGATGGAAGTTGCTGGAGCGAATAATAAGGTTCAACTTTCTGAATTAGAACGAGCTCTACAAGAAAGGCTTGCTCTTGAACTAATGAACAAAGGAGTCCGTTTAGCGGATCCAAAACGAATTGATATTCGAGGAAATTTACATTGTGAGAATGATGTTTTTATCGATGTTGGTTGCGTTTTTGAAGGAAACGTTTCATTAGGTGAAGGTGTTTCTGTCGGTCCGTATTGTGTTTTGAAGAATGTCTCTATCGCATCAGGGACAAAAATTGATGCCTATTCCCATTTTGATGATGCAACTATTGGTCAAAATGTAAAGATAGGTCCCTTCGCTCGTATTCGTCCAGGTACGATTCTGTCTAACAATGTACATGTCGGTAACTTTGTTGAAATAAAGAAAAGTTCGATTGGTACGGGTAGCAAAATCAATCATCTTTCATATATTGGTGATTGTGATATGGGCTCTTCGGTTAATATTGGAGCCGGTACGATTACGTGTAATTATGATGGAGTCAATAAGTACCGAACCACTATTGAAGACGATTGCTTTATTGGTAGTGACTCTCAGTTTGTCGCACCGGTAACGGTCAAGAAAGGTGCCACAGTAGGGGCAGGTTCTACTATCACAAAGACCGTTCCTGAGAATACACTAGCGTTAAGTAGAGGACGTCAAATCGTCATTGAAGGCTGGAAGCGTCCAACTAAGAAATAGTCAGAGTACGAAGGAAAAAGTATGTGTGGCATCGTAGCAGCAAGTAGCTATCGAAATATTGTTCCAATTCTTTTAGAAGGTCTAAGAAGACTTGAGTATCGAGGATATGACTCTTGTGGAATTGCGGTTGTTAGCGAGGGAAAATTACAAAGAAGTCGTTCGGTATCTCGAGTTAATGAGTTGGCTGAGCGGGTTGAAAAAGAAGCTTTAGAAGGGCTGTACGGTATTGCACATACTCGCTGGGCCACACATGGTGCCCCTGAAATCAATAATACTCATCCGCATTTTTCTCATGAAGAAATTGCCGTTGTGCACAACGGAATTATTGAGAACTTTGAGGATTTAAGGAGTGAATTAAAAGAAAAGGGTTATCAATTTGTTAGTCAAACTGACTCTGAAGTCATTGTCCATTTAGTGCATAGTCTGTATCAAGGGAATCTTTGTGAGGCCGTAAAACAAGCTGTGAAACGACTAAGAGGTGCTTATGCGATTGCTCTAACGAGCAAAAAAGAGCCAGGTCGTATCGTAGCTTCTCGCATGGCGGCTCCTTTAGTGGCTGGCTTCGGCCAAGGTGAAAATTTTGTGACATCTGATCCATTGGCTTTGGCTGGAGTTACAGACCAGTTTGTGTACTTGGAAGACGGTGACGTTGTTTCTTTTAACACTCAAAAAGTTGAAGTCTGGGAAAGAGTTGGTGACTCTTACCAGATCGTGAATCGAAAGCTTGTAAAGGTTAATGGTGATACCTCTCAGATTACTTTAGGTAAGTATGACCATTACATGCAAAAGGAAATCTTTGAACAACCTAGAGCGATTGCAGATACTCTCGAAGGTGTTCAAAGCGTGAGTGCTTCCATCTTCGGTCATGAAGCGCCTAATATGTTCAAGCGCTTAAAGCGTATTCTTGTTTTAGCCTGCGGAACGAGCTATTACGCTGGAATGCTTGCGAAGTATTGGATCGAATCCTTTGCACGCGTTCCTTGTGATGTCGAAATTGCTAGTGAATATCGGTATCGTAGTTCCGTTGCTGATCCTGAAACTTTAGTTCTTGGTATTTCTCAATCCGGTGAAACCGCAGACACAATAGCTGCTCTCAAGCACGCAAAGAATTTAGGCATGGATATGAGCATGACTATTTGCAACGTTGCAACGAGTGCGATGGTCAAAATGACAAGAGCTCATTACATCACCCGAGCTGGTGTGGAAGTAGGGGTCGCCTCAACCAAAGCATTTACAACGCAGTTAATTGCTTTGTATCTCATGTCACTAGCTATTGCTAAAACAAAAGGCTATTTAACAGAAGAGAAAGAAAAAGAAGCGATTCGAATGATGCGTCACCTACCAGAGGCTATGTTGGCGGTCTTGTCGAAAGAAGGTGAAATTCAGGAATGGGCTCACTATTTTGCATCAAAAAATAATGCGTTATTCCTTGGACGAGGTACTCATTATCCGATCGCTCTTGAGGGGGCTTTGAAGCTGAAGGAAATTAGTTATATCCATGCGGAAGGCTATCCTGCAGGAGAATTAAAACACGGCCCATTAGCTTTAGTTGATGCCAATATGCCAATCGTCACGGTAGCTCCGAATGATGACTTGATTGAAAAACTTAAGAGTAACATGCAAGAAGTTAGAGCAAGAAAAGGTGAATTGTTTGTATTTGCTGATTCAGATGCTCAGGTTGAATCAAGTGACGGAGTGCATGTACTAAAGATGCCCGAAAACTATGGCGATCTTTCTCCGGTTTTACACGTGGTTGCCTTGCAGTTATTGGCTTATCACACAGCAGTTGCTAAAGGGACAGATGTGGATAAACCGAGAAATTTAGCCAAGAGTGTAACGGTTGAATAAACTAATAAAAAACGGGTATTTGCCCGTTTTTTATGAACCAGAAATAAAGGTTCTTATACCTGATCCCATGAACTGTACGCCGATACAGATCAAGATAAATCCCATCAGTTTGGTCAAAACCTGTGCGCCAGATGGGCCTAGGCGAGAAGAGATGTAATCAGAAAATCTTAATGTAAGCCAAATAATGAAGGCTGTGATAGCGATAGCAACCCCGGTCATAAAAAAGGCTCCGATCATATTGGTTATATCAGGTATTTCAGCAATTTCAGAAGCAATACCAATTACAACCGCAATCGTCCCGGGACCACTGATTCCAGGCATAGCTAATGGGAAGAATGAATAGTCATCTTTATCTCGTCGTACCACTGGGGCTCCTTGTTGATCTCGAGAACCAAATAACATTTGATAGCCAATTACGCTAACCACAAAGCCACCAGCGATACGGAGGGCGCCATAAGATATTCCAAAGAAGACAAGGAGCAAGTTTCCGGCTAATAAGCTGACAAACATGATTGCCGCAGCGTAATAACAAGCCCAATCCGCCTGTTTTTTTCTCTCCAGAGGCGACATGCTCTGAGTCAAACTAATAAATAGAGGAATTTTTGACGGAGGGTTAGTAATAACAATCAAACTTACTAAACCACCGAATAAATACTGCAGGAGTGGAATTTCAATCATTTTCTTTTCTTTAGAAAAACGATCTGCGAATGATAATGCGTAAAGTATGCCAATATATCTAGGAGAAATACTAAGGTATCTCCCAATTTGTGACTCTTTATTTACTTACGCTTTAAAAGGATAAAATAAAACCTGTACTAAACTTTTAGCAGAGCTTGCTTAGTACAGGTTAGAGATTAATGGACTTTAGTTATCCTTTTTATTCAGTTTGATTGGAATGAAAGTGCGGTTACCATTGCGATCGACCAATATGGCGATACTATCTTTGGATTTTCGAATTACTTTCTGAAGGTCTTCGAAAGAGGTAATTTTCTTGCCTCCAGCACTAAGGATAATATCCCCCTTTTGAATTCCTGCCTCTGCTGCGGGTCCTGTCACAGACTCAACAACCATACCGTAAGAAACTTTCTTTTTTTCCAATTCATTTAATGGACGAACGGTCACGCCTAACCGTGTTTTTTCTTGTGTATCTGGTGTTGCGACAGAGGAGGAATCCTTAAGTTCTCCCACTTTGATTTCTAAAACCTCTTCTTTTCCTTCACGAATAATATTTATTTTCGCAGTAGTTCCTGGTTTTGTATCCGCAACAATGCGTGATAAATCGCGGGCATTTTCAGTGTCCTTGCCATTGAATTTGATAATTAGATCGCCTTCGGTAAGGCCAGCCTTATCGGCTGGACCGTCTTTTTCAATTTGTGCGATCAGAACCCCTTTACGGCCTTTGATACCAAGACTTTCAGCGATATCTGGAGTTAGCGTCTGAATTACAACACCAACGCGACCACGAGAAATCTTGCCTTCTTTTACTAGTTGATCTTTGATTTTGACTGCTAAATCAATTGGGATCGCAAAAGATAGTCCCATAAATCCACCTGAAGTTGAGAAGATTTGGGAATTAATACCGATGACTTCACCTTTCATGTTAAAGAGGGGACCGCCTGAATTTCCTGGATTAACAGCAACGTCGGTTTGGATAAAAGGAACAAACTGATCATCTGGAAGATTTCGACTTTTAGCCGATACAATCCCGGCGGTTACCGTATTATCTAGACCGAAAGGAGCTCCAATCGCCGCAACCCATTCACCCACTTTAACTTTATCTGAATTTCCGATCTTAACTACCGGAAGATTCTTTGCGTCGATTTTGACGATGGAAACGTCTGTTTTAGCGTCACTGCCTATAATTTTTCCCTTAAATTCTCGACTATCAGGCAAATGAATCTTAAGTTCATCTGCTCCATCGATAACGTGATGATTCGTCAAAATTAATCCATCAGGGCTCACAATAAACCCAGATCCTTGCCCCCTACGTTCAGGAGATCGTTGAGGCAAATCTCCAAAAGGAAATGGGAATCCAAAGCGACGCAACATTTCAAGTTGTTCTTGCGGAATACCGTTATATGGACTGTTTATCTTACGAGATTTTTTTAGAGTCGCAATACTGACGACGGCTTTGCCGTTTTCTTCAACTAATTTTGAAAAGTCTGGAAGGCAAACAGAAGCAGTTTCTTGTGCAGAAGCAACAGAAATAGGGTCTATTGTTGAATTAGGAAAAAGAACCCCTGTACTAAGCGTCAAAGACAGGGCGGTAGCAAGAAAAATAGGTTTTACGATTCGTCTTACAAACATTGATAGATCTTCCAAAAATTCAATACTAAAGATGAGCTTATCTTGAAATTCGGCACTTAACTGAGGCTTAAGTTAAGTGGTCAGATAAGAGTTTGTCGTAAGGAAGTATTACACACCTAACAGAAATTAACGAAATACTTCCGTCAATCTAGGCATGAGTCCTGTTCGGTTATTGACTTTGGTTGAGCAGGGATATCAATGCGGAAGGAAACACCTTTACCGTCTAAACCTGGATGGATGGAAGGTTTTCCTCCGTGTAGTTCACAAACTCGTCTAACAATAGCTAAACCAAGACCAGTGCCCGGTATCGTCTGGGTTCCTTCGGCACGATAAAAACGTTCGAAGATTCGTTCTTGTTCAGTCTCTGGAATTCCCGGTCCATTATCGGAAACTTCAATAAAGGCAACCTTATTTTCTACTCCGGTGTGAATCTCGATACGACCTTCTTGTGGAGTATAACGAATGGCGTTGTCACAAAGATTACTGATAACCAATCTGAGCGCATCCTCATTGCCAACCATTAAACCGGTACCGTGATTTACGACAGATAACGTAATGTTTTTTTGTTGTGCTACAACCGATAACTCATCTTTTACACTCTGAGCTAATTGATGCAAATTAAAAGGAAGGAGCGGTTTATCGCTGTTGTCAGGATCAAGTCTAGCCATTGTTAGTAACTGGGTAACGAGACGAGTGGCTCTTTTGATCCCTTCTTTTAGTCGTATAAACGCTTTTTGACGAGCTTCTTCCGTTTTAGCTCGTTCAGCAAGTTGAATTTGTAATGTAAGTGCGGTTAGTGGTGTTCTTAACTCATGCGCTGCGTCCGATGCAAAGCGTTTCTGCGTATTAATACTTTCAGATAGTCGAGCTAATAACTCATTTAAGGCTAATACAAGAGGTGAGATTTCTGCGGGAAGGCCCTTTAGCGATAAAGGAGTTAAAGAAGAAGGAGATCGTCTCGAAATAGCATAGGCAGTCTTCTTAATGGCAGAAAATCCATGATTTACGAATAGCCAAATAATGAGTCCCATGATCGGGAGGGTTAAAAAGATAGGTAACAAAATCGACTTAGCTGCAAGGAACGTTCTATCTTTTCTTACAAAAGAGGGTTGTGCAATTTCAATGATTTGACCAGAAATGTTTTGAGTTGTGTAAACACGCCAATGTTGGTTGTCAAATTCAACGTCAGAGAAACCAATTCGATCTTGAATGGGTAAAGGTTTCATCCTTTGAGAAAGATAGTAAAGACCACTGATAGGATCATAAATTTGTACGACGATACCTTGATCATGAGAAACCAAATCTTTTTCTAGGAGGATCATATTGCGAAATGGATAGCTCTTTAAGGATTGAGCTACTTGCTTCAAAGAGCTATCCAGTAGTTGATCTACTTCACGTTGCACAGAATAAAAAGTGACTGTGCTAGCACAAACGATTGTGAATGTAACTAGAAAAAAAAGAGTCCAAAGTAAGCGTTTTTTTAGGGAATACATATTGTTATGTTTCTAAAACGTATCCAACGCCACGAACCGTCTTAATACTATCTTCGGTTAACTTCTTCCGAAGATGGTGAATATGAACTTCAATCGCATTGGAACCAATAGAGTTGTCCCAGTTATACAGTTTTTCTTCAAGTTGTACTCGAGACAGTACGATGCCAGAGCGTTCTGCTAAAGCAAAGAGTAAAGCATATTCTTTACTAGAGAGTAAAATTTGTTCACCATTAAAAATAACTTCTCGGGTAGATGGATTGATGGTTAACCGACCGCGTTTAATGATGGGATCACTACGGCCGGCAGAGCGTCTTAGTAAGGCACGAACTCGCGCATTAAGCTCATCTAAATCGAATGGCTTAACGAGATAGTCATCGGCCCCAGTATCTAATCCAACAATACGGTCATTGATAGTGTCTCGTGCGGTAGTAATAAGAATTGGGGTCGAGTTATGGCGTCTGCGAACATCTTTTATAACGGCTAAACCATCTTTACCAGGAAGTCCTAAATCCAAAACAACTAATGAAAAAGGGGTTGTATCCATAGCAATGGTGGCAGAATGACCATCTTTGACCCAGTCAACCGTGTATCCTTCACTTTTAAGGCCGTCAACCACGGCTTCACCGATCATTTCGTCGTCTTCAACTAAAAGAATTCTCATTTAGAGACTCCATCTTAAGAATTTTTCTGATTATCGCACTCAAAAGAAATTGATGTTAGTGATCTTGATAACTGTGTAATGTATAAGTTCATTATCATAGGAATATTGATTCGTGATTGGATGTTTTTCTTATGAAAAATGATTCGTTGGTTCCCTTCTCAAGGGTAGAGGATGCAAGAAATATGGGTAATATTCCTCCTAATTTAGTCAATGTCACGCGATGGGTATACATATTGCATAGTCTTTCGATTCTGATAGGTGTTTTTACAGGAGTATCGATTGCGACTGCTTTTGTTTTTGGATGGCCTTCCATTATTGCTGTCGTGATTAACTATGTTAAAAGATCCGACGCAAAAGGCACCTACTTAGAGTCACATTTTATTTGGCAGATAAAAACATTCTGGTTTGCTTTTTTCTGGATTGTTCTTGTTTGGCTGATTGGTATGGCTTTATCGGTTATTCTCGTTGGATTTGCAATCTGGTTTGTAGGCTTTATCGTCTTAAGTATTTGGGTTTGTTATCGAATCGTAAAGGGTTGGCTAAGACTTTCCGAAGCACGTCCCATGTATGATTAGACTCGTAACAGATAAAAAATGATTCAATGTGAGTAAGAATAAACGGTTTATTTATGGCATTACCATCAACGATATTTAAAGCAAATTTTCAGATTTCTGATTTAAATCGTAATTATTATTCAGATCATCGCATCACGATTGCAAGACATCCATCCGAAAATGACGAACGTTTGTTGGTCCGAATTGTGTCTTTCTTATTAAATGCCACAGAAAAACTTCAATTCGGGAAAGGACTATCAGTGGAAAATGAACCTGCATTAGTCGCAATGGCTGACAATGGTGAAATTACTTTGTGGATTGATGTTGGACTTCCAGAAGAAAAGAATCTAAAGAAAGCTGTAAATAAATCAAAAGAGGTGAAAGTCTATACCTACGGGGACCGTAAGATTCGTCCTTGGTTAGAGCGAAATCTACAATCCCTAAAACAGTTATCGGGTATTTCTTATTTTCAGATTACAGATGAAGCGATAGAGCAATTAATGCCACTATTATCCAGAAACATAAACTGGAGTGTTTTGGTTTTAGAAAATAATGAAATTTCGGTTACTAATGAAAAACATACAGTTCATATTCAAGTTAATTCTCTTAATTTATCCGAGAAATAAGTAATGGAAAGGACCACTGTAAAGGAGCATAAAACCTCCAATTAGTACCAAACTCCATCCACATATCGGAGAGAAAAATAGTTGAAGGATCGAGTTGTTTGGACGAAAGCCTACGCCGTATACGAAACAACTACTCATCCCTAACAGTAAAACAACGAGCCAACCATGAGGTACAGATTGCATATCCTCAGCAATGAAACGAGGATATGCAACCACACTGCACATAATCACGAGTCCTAGAAAAAAACTCAGTACACGCATCATTCTTCCTTGTTATCTGAAAAATCTAGACAGATGGTCAATAGTGCCGATACAGAAATCATGAAGAAAATTCCACAAATCCAAGTTAGGTAGGTCATTTCAAAACTCCTGCTAATATAAATTCTTTGAATTTGTTTGTATTGTTTCCTCTGTTAGCTTTCCTCTCATGGTGTAGTAAGCCCAGCTTGTATAGAAAACCACAATGGGAAGGAAAATCAAAGTGACGAACAGCATCAGTTCAAGTGTGAAGTGAGAACTTGTACAGTCCCATACCGTCAATGAGGAATTTGGATGGGTTGAAGAGGGTAACAAGAACGGGAACATGGCGCTTAATGGCGTCAAAACCGTAGCCAATATAGACAAGGAAGAGGCAATGATTGCAAAACCAGCCTTATACATGCGAACTGCTGTTATGGAAAGGATCATGCCACCGACAACGCAGACCGGAAGAGCCCATAAAACTGGATAGTTTTGAAAGTTTTTAATCCATGCACCTTCTGAAAATTCAACCGTTTTTTCAAGCGGATTTGGGAACATATTAGGATCAATAACCGAAGTAACAGCAAAACCCTTGAGACCAAACCAAACCCAAAATCCAGCAATTACGAAAAGAACAATAAACAAAGAACCAGCCCAAGAGGCACAAGTTTTGGCTCTATTTTGTAGGTTTCCTGTAGTTTTTAATACGAGATAGTTAGCACCTTGATTAATAAACATACAGAGGGAAACAATTCCACAAATTAGGGCAAAAGGATTCAGCAATTCAAAGAATGAACCGGTATAGAAACTTCGAAGATTGTCGTCGAAATAGAACGGTACACCTTGCAAAAGATTACCAAAAGCAACCCCACAAATAATCGGTGGAACAATACTACCGACAAATAGGAGCCAATCCCAGGAATTGCGCCAAGTCGTATTCTCTAATTTGCTTCGATAATCAAATCCAACTGGACGGAAGAATAAGGCAAAGAGCAATAAGAGCATGGCCCAATAAAAGCCAGAGAATGCGGTTGCATAAATTAGGGGCCAGGCCGCAAAGATCGCCCCGCCACCCGTAATAAACCATACTTGGTTTCCATCCCAATGGGGAGCAACCGAGTTGATCATGATGCGTCGTTCGTAATCATTCTTGCCTAGGAATGGTAATAATGTTCCAACCCCCATGTCCTGTCCATCCATGACTGCAAAACCAGTGAGTAGGACGACAATAAATAGCCACCAAATGAGCTTTAGTGTTTCGTAATCAAAAAGCATTTTGCCTCCTACTTCATTAATGTTTTTTCATGGTAGTAGTTGCCGGTACCTAAAGAACTAGGTCCTAGTTTGGCAAATTTCACCATGAGCCAGAATTCAACGATGAGTAATCCCGTGTAAAGTACCAAGAGACTTCCTACAGATCCCCACAAAGAAGCAGTCGAAAGTGAAGAAACCGATAAATGTGTTGGTAAAACTTCCCAAATAGTCCAAGGTTGACGACCGTATTCAGCAACCCACCAACCGGCTTCACTAGCAATCCAAGGAACTGGTAACCAAAGAATGGCCCAACGAAGTAACCAGGTCTTTTCTGCGATGGTGCGACGTAAGGAGAAAAGTGTTGCTAGACCAAAGAGCACAATCATGCTGACGCCACCGAATACCATGAGCCGGAAGGTGTAGAACATTGAATTAACACAGCGAGGAATCGAATCTAGGGCTGCCTTTTCAATAATTTCCGGTGTTACTTTTTGCGGGACGGCTTCGTATTTCTTTGTTAATAATCCGAAACCAAGGTCTTTTACATGCTTTTCAAAGATTTCTTTGGCTTCAACATTATTTTTATCGCTACGCAATTTTTCTAACGCTTGGACCGCAATAAGACCACTCTGAATGCGTACCTTATTTTGTTCAATAATGTCGTTTAATCCAGGTAGTTCTTTGTCGATACTACGAGTTGAGAGAATGCCGGCTAACCAAGGGATAGAAATTTCAAACGTATTTTCTCGTTTATTGGGATCGGCATTAGCCAAGATAGCCATAGGTGCTGGAGCGGGTTGGGTATCCCAAATGGCTTCCATCGCAGCTAATTTTGCGGGTTGATCTTTAGCAACAAGGAAACCTGATTCGTCACCTTGTTGAGCAGTCAATAAAGAGGCAATTAAACCAAAAACTGCTGCGATTCGAAAACTTCGCTGTGCAAAATCAACGTCTCGTCTCTTTAATAAATACCAAGCTGATATCGCAAGAACGAACATCGCTCCAGTGCAATATCCAGCAGAAACAGTATGGAAAAATTTAGCTTGTGCCCAAGGACTAAATACGATGTCTAAGAAACTGTCCATTTCCATACGAACGGTTTCATAGTTAAATTTTGCCCCCGTGGGATACTGCATCCATCCGTTAGCAATCAAAATCCAAAGAGCAGATAAATTCGTGCCAATTGCCATCAGGAAGGTACAAAGTAGATGAGTTCCTTTTTTCAGTTTGTCCCAACCGAAAAAGAATAAGCCGATAAAGGTTGATTCAAGGAAGAATGCCATCAATCCTTCAATAGCAAGAGGGGCACCAAAAATGTCACCAACATAGTGAGAGTAATAGGCCCAGTTCGTTCCAAACTGGAACTCCATAGTGAGTCCTGTTGTCACCCCTAAAGCAAAGTTAATTCCAAAGAGCTTTCCCCAGAATCGAGTCATGTCTTTGTAGACTTGTTTTCCAGTTACGACGTAACAGGTTTCCATAGTCACAAGTATCAAAGATAGACCTAATGTGAGAGGGACAAAAAGGTAGTGATACATCGCGGTAGCCGCGAACTGTAGGCGTGATAGGTCAACTAGTTCGGAAGTAAGCATTTACTCACCTATCGGTTGGTTATTTAAAGTTGTATTACGATAAAGAATGCCGTTTCCGACATTTTCCGGAGTTTGATCCATACGAGTGGTGGTATCGAAAAAAGCGTGCCAGATCATAAATAAGCACAAAAGTTTGAGACAAATAACAGCTCCAATCTCAAACAAAAGTTTAGTGTTTATATTTGTCGGGCGAAGTGTTTTCGATTTTTTCAAGTTACCACCTCTGCTGATTTGTAAATAAGTCGATCATCTCATGCTCAAGGATATTAGAAATACGAGCAAGAAGCGAATAGAGTTTTTCTGTTACAGAGTTAGTTTTTACCTATGGAGTCGTAAAGAAAGCAGAAAGGTGTTTGATTTTCAATGAAATTTCTAAAAATAATTTTTTATACATTTTTGTACCCTCCCTTTGTTGTCCTCATTTTTTCAAAAAAGGGAAAGGTTTATGCTACTTGATAACTAATGTGGGTAAATTTGAAAAAATGTATAACGTTTCATTATGTTGGTTGAAACGGCTTTATATGGAAAATACACAGAGCTTGTCGTTTATTGCATTGTTTGAAGCCAGTAGGTTTACCTTTCGAAAAAAGAAGAAAATTTTGCATGAAAATGGACCTCAACAGAAATCCGCAGAGGTCCAATAAGTTGGGTCCAAAACTTAGACTTCTTTGTAACCAGTAATGTACTTACCTGCCATGTAACCAGAAGTGTGAGCGAAACCACAAGCGTTACCTCCACAGTAGAAGGCACCGTGGACGCCAGCAACGGTTTCTCCAGCTGCATAGAAACCATTAACAGGCTTCATATCCCAACCGAGCACTTGGAACTGTTCCGTGACACGAACACCACCACAGGAAAGGTTATTCCAAGGGAACATGCGAATCATACGGTAAGGACCTGGTCCGATCTTGTGCGTCTGATCTGTACGACCGAATTGTGTATCGTTTCTTGTCTCAACAGCTTTATTCCAAACGTTGATCTGATTTTTTAGACCATCAAGATTGATGCCAGATTTTTGGCAGAGTTCCTCGATTGTATCGGCCATCCAGAGGTTTTGTCCGAGATTAAATTCTTTGAGAACTCGTTCTTCTGTCCAGGATGGAAGGCCTACGAGAGCGGATAGTTTGATTGTCTTAAGTGTACGATCCCAAGTCGCTTGGTCTGCGAGTACATAATGGCAACCGTCAGGATTGTGAGCGAGATAAGGTGTAACGTGGCAAATACCTTCCTTTTCGGTCACAAAACGTTTACCGTTCTTATTGATAAGAATTCCACCTTGGTTGGTGATGAACCACCATCGGCAGTACGGACCGTTACGGCCATTGACAACGATACCGCATGGGTAGGATGCGATGTACTGCATATGTGAGAGCGGGACGCCAACGTCACGTACGGCTGTCATCATAGCGGAACCATCGTTGTTTGGGCCTCCAATCACAACACCTTTACCTGCGACGGAAGGAACCCAACGATCGAGCGATTCAGGAGTACCAGTGATACCACCGGTAGCCATAATCACACCGAGTTCAGCTCGTACGTTGACGGCCTTATCGCCCTGACCACACTGAACACCAACCACACGGTTAGCTTTTTCATCAAACCAGAAACGTGTAACGGGCATCGAATGATGAATCTTGATATTACGTTCGGACAGGCATTTAACGAGTGTTTCAATGTAGTCACGCCCTTTAAATGATTCCTGACGATGGGCACGGCGATGTGTGTGACCGGCGTAGTTTTCAAGGTGGTAAGCTGGTAGACCGTGATCAGCTAGCCAGTCGAAAGCTTCGCCTGAATGTTTCGCGAAACCGTAAACGGGTTCCTTGAGACTCATGTAGTTGCCGTAGGCCATGATGTCTTCAGCAAAAGCTTGCCAGGTGTCTTTAATCGTAGAGTCACTTTTTTGGATCTTAGAGCCACAAGCGGTGAAAAGACCACCACAGAGGTTAGTTGCAGTGTGGAAAGGAGAAAGTCCAGCATCGAACACTTCGACCTTTTTTCCTGCATCGTGAACTTGACAGGCCGCCATCATACCGGCACCGCCACAACCAAGAACCACAACGTCTGTGTGCATATCCCATTTAGTAGGAAGGCCTGTTGAGGATGTGGAGGCTGCGAGTGCAGGACGAGCAATGCCAACAGCTGCTGCGGTCGCAGCAGATCCGATGAAACAACGGCGGGAAAGCATCTTGTTAGACATAATTATTCTCCTTTCATTCGGATCACGAAGTTGTGGCAGTCGTTGCACTCGAAGCGAGGCTTAGCATGCATACTATGGCAGGAATTACAGTCCTTTTCTCCCCGATGACTCAGATGTGGGTTGGGTTGTATCTTGGCTGTACGTTCAGCTACCTTAGCGTAGGAACCGTGGCACTGGAAGCAGGTGTTTTTTGCCGGAGCCTTATAGGTGCCGTCTGTGTGGCAACTTGCACAGGGAAGCGCAGCGTGAGGTCCATTAATTGTAATGGTGGGCTTAGCGGCGTTGACACCAGCTGTAAGACCAAAGCCTATCAAAGCGACCGCTAGCATAGATTTGAAATTCATAATGTTCTCCTTTTTGGAAGCCGAAACGCTAATGCCGTTTAATAACGTTGCGAATTTTGGCTAGGGATCGGAAAACAGAGGTCTTTGCCTTTCGTTTTCTCCTGAAGCGAATCTTAAGGAAAGGCTAGTGTTGCGAATACCACTGTATAGAGGTAACCAAGGTAGGTGGTATTAACCCGAATGGCACCAGGAGACTAGAAAAAGAACAAATTTGGGTTTTATTGCGAGGGTTATTAACTCATTTCGTTATAACCTTATTTACTGTGAGAAAGATCCGATTTAAGTCTATCTTCTTGTACGAACATCGTTGCTTCGCGTCCTGCAATACGTCCGAAAACGAAAGCTTCTGTTAAAGCGTTTCCACTGAGACGCTTACGGCCATGAACACCACCAGTCGTTTCGCCAGCAGCGAAAAGGCCTGGTATCGGGTGCTCATTGTGATCTAGTACTCGTGTTTTTTCGTCAATTAGAAGACCGCCCATAGTGAAATGTACGGAGAGTCGTTCGATGCCGAAGTAGTAGGGTGGAGTGTCGATCGTTTGGTTGAAAGTGGTACGTCCAAATTGAGGGTCATGACCTGTAGTAGCCATGTTGTTGTAGGCTGTCATTGTATCGACGAGTTTTTCGTAACTGATGCCGGTTTCCTTTGCAAGAACCGTTAAGGAGGAAGCCTCACGTACGATTCCAGCGACAAGCTTCGTGCCAAAGTTAGCCCCCTTCTTCGACTTTGCATCCGTGATTGTCCACATAAATCCTCCAGTTTGATTTTGCATTGCGCCTGCAATGACATCAAAAGAGGCTTCTTCGTTTACGAACCGATCACCTTCAGCATTAAGCCAAATTTCAGCACCTGCAAAATCAAGGACTCGTCCCCCTGTATAAGGGATACATTCGATAGCATCCATATCAACTAATTTTGCTCCCACTTCTTCCCCCATCCGGATTCCGTCGCCTGAAGCGAGATCCGGTGTCATGCCCATGGTGTCGGCGGTAGAGCCTGAAACCGTAGGGATGTTGGGGGCGAAACGAGCTTGAAGTTTCTGGCTTGCACTAAATCCACCTGAAGCAATGACGATTGCATGGGCAAAAATAGTCTTTTCTTTTCCGTTAAGGGTTTTTGCGACAACTCCGACGATATGGTGCGTTTTGGAATCTTGAATTAGCTTAATCGCACGATGTTCGAAATAGATTTCGACACCTAATTTTCGAGCACGACTTGCTAGTGCCTGTACTATGTCCCAACCACCTCTCTGAGAGCCCGTTGATAGGTTACGTGGTGTACCGGTACCAGAGCCTACAGCACGAAAAAGTTTGGCTTCCCATGCGACATCCATGTCGCTTAGCCATTGAAGAGTGGCTCCAGATTGTTCGGCAAGTGTACGAGCAAGTGATCTACGACCACCCATGGCGACAATGTCATTCATCAATTCCTGAACAGTTCTATCACCGTCTGAGGCAACCGTTACAGTTCCTGCCGAAAGCATCGTGTGCCCTCCAACGATTGCGGATTTTTCCAGTATGGCTACTCGTTTGGCACCGGCCTCGCGCGCGGCAACCGCCGCAGAAAGTCCTGCACCACCCGCACCAATAATGAGAACGTCAAACTCTGCATTGATGCTCGCATTGGAAGTTTGATTCTGGGTTTCGAGATTAGAGGCAAGTACTGTTGAAATTGAGTGTGCTTGAGAAAATAAAAATCCAGAAGTTAGGATTGTGAGCCATTTGCGCCTACGCATAGAAGCCAGCCTCTTGAGCAAGTCGAGTTAATTCGGCAAGCGAGTGAACATCAAGTTTCATAAAGGCATTGGCACGGTGCATCTTAACTGTACTGATTTCTAAATTAAGCTTGCGTGCAATAAGTTTGTTTGCATTGTTGCCTGTTAGCATCTCGGTGACAATTGTACGTTCTCGAGGTGTGAGTGAATCAAAACGTGCTAAAAGCTTTGCCTTTTCCTGATGTTCAATCGTTTCAGTCATGCTTTTTGCAACTGCTACCGTGAGTTTTGCAAGGAGGGTTGCTGGTTCAATCGGTTTTTCAAGGAAATCGACAGCCCCCTTCTGTACGCTACTGACTGCCATTGGAATGCTACCGTGTGCAGAAAGAAAGAGGATAGGAAGACGACTACCGCGTTCTAATAGCTTTTCTTGTACTTCTAAACCAGTCATGCCAGGCATACGCACATCGAGCACAATGCAACCAGGTCGTGTGGGATCGTCCTTGTCTAGAAATGTTTGACCATCCGTATAAATAGTAGTGTCCCAACCTATTGTTTCAAGAAGCAATCTGAAGGATTCAGCAAGAGCTTTGTCGTCGTCGACAATTCGAATAAGTGGTGTGATCGGCATGGCTATCGTTCTGTGATCGATTTAATTCCATTTGAAAGATTATCGATGAGTTTGGCTTCACGAGCAAATTACTTACAAATCAGGTATAGGTATCGAATACGGACCAGAGTGGCGTACCTTATGCTCCTGATATGGATTGCGAGGTGACACCACCTTCATCATGATCTTCATTTGTTTCCTTGTGAATTTTCTTTTTTGTATCCGGTTCTACTGTCATAAAAGTCACAACTACACGAATGCCGTTGGACGAGAGTCTTGTAATCGTAAGTTGCCCTGCATGTTCATCGACAATATTTCTCACAATTGCTAAGCCCAATCCGAGTCCTTCTTCTTTTACACTTTCGCTTACGCGTTTAAGGCGTTCAAAAGCTTCGTCAGTAAGAGCGGGTCCGTTATCAGATACGATAAGTTTTACCTCTGTGAGGTGACTGGCGTTGGTTTCCTGTTTGAGTTCTACGGTTACTTCGGGGCGCTCAGCCTTGATTTGAGTATCGGTATTGGACGCAGCTTGGTCGGCATTTTTTATCAGATTAGTGACGAGTAGTTCGAGTTCAAGAGCATTTCCGCGCACGAATACTTCTGGGAGTTTGTCTAGGATCAAGTGACTTGCTTTGGCGGTGTGTCGCTCGTAATAGTTAAACGCCTTTTGAACAACTTGATGGAATGCCACAATACTATTTCGATCAATGTCGCGCTTCACGTACTTGCGAACGCGGTCTACGATAGCAACCATACGGCGGGTTTCTTCCTCAGCTCCTATTACCGCTTTATTTACGATGTCGTCGTGATGCATTTCGTTTAAGAGCTTAATACGAAGTACCGTAATATAGTTGATGACACTTCCCATTGGTTGCTTTAACTCATGAGCGATCATGGCACAGAGTTGATTGATTGCTCCCATGCGTTCGATTTGGTTTAATCGTTGGCGTGCGATTGCCTCTTGTTTTTCAAGTTCTTCGCGTTCGATCAGGGCTTTAGTGAGGGCTTCGGTGCGCTTTCTGACAATCCTTTTGAGGCGCATTTCATCAAAGAGAAGCCACAAAAACACAGCAATTACGATCATCACATAAGCACCGTACATCTGCCAAAGGTTTTCAAATGTGAAGTCGTCAAGATGTTTCCAGGGACCGAGGTGTAGCTCTTTATACAAACGATTGACCGCAACAAAATTTGTTGCGACTTGCCAAGCATAGTGTGTGTCCTCGGGTATGGAAAGAAGGGCGAGGGTTGTTGCTTTGACTATGGCAGGAGGTGTGTCTGGCAGTGCCGCTACTACAATGTCCGGGTAAAGTGCAGTTGAATGCTTACATGCAAAACCCGCAGTTGTTTTGCTATTGATAACCTTGAGCTTACCTGGAGCAAGGAGGCCTGACATTTCCGCACGCTCGAGCATACAGGTAGGAAGAATTCCTGCATCAGCTTTTCCTGAGAGCACTGCCATGATTACGTCGGGCATTGGGTAGGTGAGAAAGGTTGTGCGTTGAGTAAAATCATCCTTTCTAAGTCTATTGGTCTTCAACTCGTAGAGGAATGCAAGCCATCCATCTACCGAGTCAGGGCTTCCAGCCACGATTGATCGACTTTGAAGATCTTGTAGGTTTTCAATAGATGTATTGTCGTTTCTTACAACGATGGTAGCGCCGATCGAAGCCGATGGATTTTCTGCCCATTGTGTGCGTCTAGTTGCAATTGAATGGCCACCCAAGGTGAGGTTCAACTCCATATAAACCGATGCTGGTCCTAGTAGGATGTCGGGGCTTATGCGTTTGATTTCTTCTATCGTATTGTCGGTGGATAGACGTACTCCTGTGACGATTCCGTTCGGGATTTTTCTTGCGATGGCCGCTAACGTCGGTTTAACAGTCTGCGAGTAGTAACCTGGTTCTACGGAATCCACAAATCCCACGACTACATCTCTTGCAAACGTCGAAGATGTGAGAAAAAGCAGAGTGATCCCCACTACTTTTATGTATAGACAGAATGCGTGAAAGAGACGAATCATGGATTGTCAGCGAATTTAGACCCTGATCGAAACTATGCGATGTTTCAGATGGTTCGTCAACATACCGCAGGAGATATCCTATAGGGGAAATGGGATGAATCGAAATATTTAGAGACTTATATCTACTTAGGCTTAAAACTCCCTAAAAAAGAAAAAACTAGGGTATGAGTGTCAGAGATAAAAATAATTTTGCAAGGAAAATGATTATGTCTCATACATGTGTTAAACATATATAAGTCGCTAACAGATATCAGATAAGTTAAGGTACATGAATTTACTTATTTGAGTGGGGTATTTTGTTAAATTTATTATTGATATTTTTAATAAAATATCGTTACGATAATGCGATTAAGTCTTGTGTTTAGGCTGAAATTTAATAAAGAAGAGAGGAGGCTGTATGTTGTCCAATCGCAGTTATTACCGATGTATGCCCGGGGGTAAGTCTGTTTATTTCACTGAATGTTTTTCTCAAGGATTCATTGGTGTTGATTTCGGAGTGGACGAAAATCTAAAGGATAAGTTTCCAGAGAATTGGCGTGAATTCAATACTGAATATATTCCTAAATTTCTTGCAAAACACCCAAATTATCACAAGATTGGAGCGGGGCTAGCTTGCGGTATGTTATGGACTTTAGGTAAGGGAATCCATGAAAATGATGTTGTGTTGGTTCCTAACGGTCAGGGTCAGTATGCCGTTGGGGTTGTGACTTCTGGCTATATCTATGCAGGGGAAGATGCTAACTTGCCCCATCAGCGTCGTGTTACCTGGCTTCCAGACTTAATTAATCGAACAGATATGAGTTCGAGCCTTCGTAATTCGGCGGGTTCTGCAGGCACGATTTGTAATATTACCAAATATGCAAATGAAATTGATTCTTTAATCAAAAAACAAGAACCAACTACAGTTGTAGATGATTTAGAAGATCCAGATATATTTGCTTTAGAAAAACACCTTGAAGATTTTTTAGTGCAAAATTGGTCCCACACGGAGCTCGGTAAACATTACGATATTTACGAAGATTCAGAAGGACAAACAGGACAACAGTACCCTACAGATACCGGTCCTATGGATATTTTGGCAGTAAGTAAGGATAAAAAGACATTACTTGTTGTTGAACTTAAA
>JAFTYR010000051.1 GCA_017461315.1 Burkholderiaceae bacterium
ATAGACTGCAAGATCAATATCTCCGTGTCCAGTAAGAAAAATAATAGGATCACTATTTCTTTTTTTTAAAATTTCTTCAAGTACATCAATACCTGACATTGGAGCCATTTTTGCATCTAAAAGTACGATACATGGTTCTGAAGGAGGATAGCCATTAAGAAATGTTTTTGCATTAGAAAAAGAAAGAGTCTTCCAACCAGAGCTTTCTAAAAGAAGAGATAATGCATCTAGAAACTCTATATCATCATCAACTAGATATACAACATACTTTGCCATCTTATCTTAAACAGTTGGGGTTTGGGTTTTGATTGTAAATTTTACGATATATATCTTCTCCGTTAAGCTGTTACGATTCAGATGACTCTAGGAGTAAGGTTAAAAGAAAAATAAGAAGAAATTAATACCTGCGTATTCAATGTGACGTATTTTTAAGACATTTTAGGTATTGCTTTATGGTGAATAAAATACCGTATCAAAATTGAACTCTTGTTATCCACCATTTTATCCACCATAAGGAATGGGATTTATTTGGATGACATGAGACTTCTTTGGATGTTGTTTTGAATTAACATATTGAAAATAAAGAAAATCCCAGACGTCTTTAGACGTTCTGGGAAATAGTCTTGGTGGAGGCGGCGAGAATCGAACTCGCGTCCAGAAGATATCAGCAACAGCCTCTACGTGCGTGTCTAATTCATTTTGAATCTTATCAATATCTCTGCAAACTAGCGATGCCGGATATTGACCAGTTGCTAAATTTCGCTGACCACGTCACAACTCCGTGACCAACTATCTTCTATGAATGTCGTTGCTGCTGATTGCTCAGCCCGGCCTAGAAGAGAGCCGGTTGCAACGCTCGCTGGTTAACTAGGCAGCGAGAGCAAAACGCTTATCGTTGGCGTTTATATTTTTTGTAAGCGGTTTATCGAGGGACCTACACCTCGGCACGCGTCCAATCACCTCATGTCCCCTGTCGAAACCAGGTCGCCCCCATGAGAATTTTTCATTTTATTCATACTTGCTTAAAGAATCAAGTTAAATACTTTAGAAATTGTAATTCCTCATTGGTCGTTGATTTGAGCTTTGAGCCTATTTTAGGGTTCAACATCAAACTTGATACCTGGCTTTGACTTTTGCATTTCTGAATCCGTCAGATTCGTAATAAACAATCGCTTTTCTTCAACTTTTTGCTCTTTTACTAAAAAGTCGCGTACACGAGTTGCTCTAGAAGTCGCTAGTTTTTGAATCTCTTTTTCAGTGACTTTAATCTGACCTAGCAGGAAGGCTTTCTTCGTAGCAGTATCTGCTTTATTCGGTTTACCAGTGTCATCTGCTAATCGATAAAGTTGATTAATACCTTTATTGATTTGATCCACAGATAAGCTCTTACGGCTTTGTGTACGATGATAGACCTCGGTTGCAATCATTCTCTGAAGCATTATTTCTTTTAGACCAGCTTCATCCATTTCTAAATTGGCAACCCCCATAATCTTGACCTTTAATGCAGGTCGATCTTGCATGGCTTTAGCAATAATTTCTAGAGCCTTTGTATTTTCTGGACTGAGATCTGAAGAACCCGAAGCAAACTCAATATGACTTAAATCCATATCGGGACTACCGCCAAAGACCGATCCAATCAAAGCAAAGGGAGAAGTAATTGCTTTGGTAAAGAGATTGACAATAACTTTGACGATAACACCACTAACAGAAAACTCAGGATCATTAATGGACCCAGAGATTGGAATATTTAAGTCAATACGTCCATCTCGATTCTGTAACAGAGATACAGCCAATCCAACAGGAACTGGACTTTTAGCGTTAGGGTCTAGTGCACCAAATTCAAGCTTATGAATTTGAATGGTATTGTTCCCTTTAAGTAAATCATCTTTTAGGCTATAAGCACCATTAAAGTTCAAGTGTCCTTGCTTGATAGGGTAGCCCGTAAATTCCGCTGAAAACGGTGAAAAATTGTGGAGTGATAAAGAGGCAAGTGATCCCTCAAGATTTAAAGTTGGTGCATTAAAAGGGTTAAGTGTTCCTTTTACTTCTAAGCGAGTTCCGTCAAGAAGTCCCTCGACATCTAAATTAGCACTGCGAGAACTTGTGCTACTCAGTTGGTTTACCGTTGCATTAAGTTCGGTTAAACGAGTGGTAAAAGGAGGTTTAACGGCATCATTGTTATAGATGATTGCACCGTTTTTAACCTGAATTTTGTCAACCTGAATCGGCATTGTTGATGAGTTGTTTGTTGCCGAGTTCGCACTAACTTTCGTATTAGGTTGGATTTCTTGATTCGACGTTTCTAATGCCTGAGGACCTAATTTTGAAAGGTTTGTTTCTTTATTCTCGTTTTGTGTAATTCGTATGCGTGGTGTATCGACTGTTAATCGATTTAAGCGAACAGAAGTTTGTTGAGTGACATCGATCTTTAAATTCTGAGCCGAAATCTGTTTCCAACTTACAAAAGTGTTTTTGAAAGGATCTACGATCTTAAATTGATCTGCTCGAATATCAGCGTTGTACTGAATCGAAGGACTCTTCGTTGAAGATTGAACCTTAAGGTGTCCTTTATGATTTAAGCGACCTTGTGCGACTTGAGTATTGGTGTAATACGAAAAGTAGGGTGATAGAAGTGGAACCGAAAGATTCGTGGATTCGATCGTTAAATCTGTTTTAAACGGAATCGCAGTAAGTGTTCCTTGAGTCTTAACAACGCCATCTAGAAGATTGAATGAAAGATCAAGGTCGGCTACTGAATTTCGGCTCGAAAGCCCTTTTAATGTTGCATTAAAGTTCGATAAATTTTGAGCAAAATGAACGGGGCGATCCTCAAAGTGAACAGTACCGTTTTCAATAACGGCTTGATTTAGTTCCCAGAACCAATCTTTTTCTTTAGGAACCGTGGAAGCTACATTCGGAGTCTCTTTTTTGTTTTCTATTTTCTGAGTTGTATCTTCTCGAACAATACGAGAAGATAGAGTGGCAAGATTAACTGCATCGTTGTTGCGAATAACCGTGATGTTTGGTTGAATTAAACGAAGTTCTCTAATTTTGAGCACTTTTGCGAAAAAGGCAAAACTTTCAAGATCAATCGTTAATTTCTTAAATTGCGCAACAGAATAGGGCTTTCCTTGGACATCGTCGACAAGGACATCATTTAAGGCAATCACTCCAGCAAGTCTTAAATGAGGGAACGCATTTCGTGAACCTGTATTTTCAGCAAAGGCTAAATTGAGTTTTGCATCAATCGTGCCTTCTCGAACCTTTACATTAAGTGGCACTGGATTAAAAGAAGCTAGGTTTTCAACTGAAAGGCCTCTTAAACTAAAATCGACCCCAGTCCTTTTAGAAAGAGTAAAAGGAATCGATTGAACGTCTACCGATAACGGTTTTCCATTAAAGGTTAAAGTTAACCGCGGTGTAATTTGATTTTTAATATCAGATTCGAAATTAGATACTAGTGGCATCTGAAAGTTCAAATTATCAATTCGATCGATGCGGTTGCGAAAATGATCCTTCAAAGTCAAAGAAGAATTCAGAATGGAGGATTCAGAAATCGCAAAATAGAAGGGTTCCGAATCGGTTTCTTTAACTTCTTCTTTTAAAGGATCTGGAGTAAATTCCTGTTGAATGTGGTCGATAATGTCGCTGAAACTAAACGTTGTTAGTCCAGTACGTTCAATATTGGCATGTAAACCATCCAGTTTTAGGTGGCTAATAATCGGAGCCAATTTAAAAAGGGAAAACCAGGAAACCTGAGTATCTAATTCTTTTAAATGAATTAAAGGTTCTGTTTCTTGTTCTTTTTGAATGTTCAATCCTTTGATCTGAAGTCGTAGAGTGAAAGGATTAAAGGAAATTTCTTCAGTCGTAACGGAACGCAAAAGAAGGGGAGAGGCATATTTTTCAAGTGCCCAATTGATTCCCTTTGGTACTCCCCAAAAACCGATAGCAAAATAAATAGCTAGCGAAGCAACAACGCTACCCAAGACGGTACGATAGGTTTTCTTTTGCATAGAACCATCCTTAAATTTAAGGTGGATTAAAAAGACTCTATTGAAAGAATATTTTAATATTTAAAGTGGCAACTCTAAGTCTAATAACTCAATAGGGGTGCTCAAAATTCGATCAGCATGCCACTCTTCAATGGGTTCTTTGGAACCTAAGTAACCCCAACTCGCAACAAGGCCTGGAATCCCAGCAGCGTGTGCGGCTTGGATGTCTCGAATATCGTCCCCGACATAAATCGTTTCATTATTTTCTGCATCCAATTCCCATATGGCGTGCATTACAGGATCTGGGAATGGTTTACGTCGATTGATCGTATCACCACAAACGAGCGTTTGGGGATTCAAATTCAAGGCTTTTAAAAGTGGAACCGTAAAACGAGTGTATTTATTCGTTACGATGCCCCAAGAAGCACCACGCTGAGTAATTCCCTCAAGTACCTCAGCAATCCCAGGGAATAGCTGAGCGTGATCGGCTAAGTGTTCTTGGTAATAGTCTAAAAAAGCTTTTTCTAATTCTGCGTAGCTTTCATCTGACGGTGTGATACCGAAAGCGGTCCCGAGCAATCCTCTGGCTCCGGACGAAGCCGCAGGGCGTAGTAACTCGTAAGGCATGGGTTCAAGTCCTTGAGCGGTGCGAAGATTGTTGGCAGAGGCAGCCAAATCAGGGGCTGAATCAACAAGGGTGCCGTCTAAATCGAATAAGTAGAGCGCAGGTTTCATGCCTTAAATTCCTAAAACAAAGCTAGAGTACAGTAGTTTAAGGGATGAATCCCTGTCGGGAGCAGAATGGGAATGTGAAAGTGTATAAAAAAGGGAACTCGACGAGTTCCCTTTGGCATGCAAGAGCTAAATTAAATTAGTTTGCAGGACGTGCACCGACGACTTCAATAACAGCACGGCGGTTTGGTTGCAAGCACTTAACTAACTGAGCAAAAGTCTTGACTTCACCCTTAGCGGATGGGTTGGCGCAGTTAACAACTGGGTCAACCTGGCCCTTACCTTCTGCGTGAATACGAGCGGCAGGAACACCTAAGTCAGCCAACTGAGCTTTAACAGCTTCAGCACGGCGTAAAGAAAGCTTCTGGTTGTATGCAGCGCTACCGATACGGTCTGCGTAACCGTTGATCATAACAACGTCAAGGTTCAAACCAGCCATACGGCTTGTCAATTCCTTGAGCATAGCCAAGCCTTCAGGCTTAACGGTAGCTTTGCCGAAGTCGAACAATGTGTCAGCAGAAAGAACAACCTTTTCAGCACCAACATTGCACTTAACAATGTCAGCGTCACATTGGCAGTTCTGACCTAAAGCACCCTGAGCTTCAGCTAAAGCAGGTGTCCAGTAGCCAGTGCGAACGCACAAGCCATACTGAGTTACCAATGTCTTACCAGAAGCCTGGACATAGGGATTGGCAGGAGCGTCTGCTGCAAAAGTCATGCCAGAGGCAGCCATTGCTAAAGAAGCAACAAGCATTCCGAGTTTTGTCTTTGTTTTCATCATTTTCCTCTTTGATGCAGAAAATCAATATTTTACGGCGGAAATCAATTTTCTGACCGCAATACAATCTTGGTACTATACAACGATGTACTGCACTCAGCCACCCTATAATATCTCACACACCTTATTTTGCCATGACATAGGAGTACTTTCCGAATTCATTGTTGCTCATTTAGGTGTTTTGTCTAGGGTTTGTTGTTTATTTACAACGTGATTCTCACTAATTCATCTACTATGCTTCAATTTTCGCTCAGTTTTTTTATTTTTATTGGCGAAGCGATTCAAAACGGGTACAGTGCCAAATCTACCCCTCTAAATAGTAGAGCTGAAAATCCCCTAATTAAAACTAAAACGCCTCAGGTGAGTAAGGCTTAATCTTACTAAGTTCATCTTGGATCTTTTCCTTTTTCTGAGCTAAATCCCATTGCGCTTGGGCGTGCATCCAAAAATCCGGTTCAATGGATAAAAAGATCCCTAGTCGTAAAGCGGTATCTGCCGTGATTGAACGATGTCCCTCTAAGATTTCAGATAGACGAGTCTGTGAAATGCCAAGACATTTGGCAAAGCGATATTGCGTTAATCCCAACGGCTTTAAATAAAGTTCTTTAATCAATTCTCCGGGATGAGGGGGATTTTCTGGAATTTGATTCATAGTATCGCTCAATAATAGTATTGCGTGTCGATACTATTAAATATAGCAAAAATTCTGGATTTAAATAGGATCCTGATAAAATGAACAGATATTTGATGAAAATCTTGAGACGTCTATGGAACAGATAAATAACGAAAATCAATTTGCTCAGGAAACTTTACCGGTTTCGCTTGAGGAGGAAATGCGTAAGTCGTACTTGGATTACGCTATGAGCGTGATCATGGGACGTGCCTTACCAGATGTCCGTGATGGTTTGAAGCCTGTTCATCGTCGTGTACTTTTCGCGATGAATGAGTTGGGAAACCACTTTAATCGTCCATATAAAAAATCTGCTCGTGTGGTTGGTGACGTGATCGGTAAGTATCACCCGCACGGCGATAGCGCTGCTTACGAAACCATTGTTCGTATGGCGCAACCTTTTTCGATGCGTTACTGCCTAGTCGATGGCCAGGGTAACTTTGGTTCTGTTGACGGCGACGGCGCTGCGGCGATGCGTTACACCGAAGTTCGTTTGAAGAAAATCGCTAGTGAAATGCTAGCCGATATCGACAAAGATACAGTTGATTTTGGTCCGAACTACGACGGCAATGAACAAGAACCATTGGTATTACCGACTCGTTTACCTTGTTTATTGGTTAATGGCTCATCAGGTATTGCTGTTGGTATGGCCACCAATATTCCTCCACACAACTTGGTGGAATCCGTTAACGCCTGTTTAATGGTTTTAGATCGTCCAGATTGTTCCATTGAAGAAATTATGACGGTCCTTCCGGCACCTGACTTCCCAACCGGTGGCATCATCTACGGTTTAGATGGTGTGCGTGAAGCGTATCGTACCGGTCGTGGTCGAGTTGTAATGCGTGCCAAGACTCACGTGGAAGAGTTTGATCACGGCAATCGTGAAATGATTGTAATCGATGAAATCCCATATCAAGTCAATAAACGCATCCTTTTAGAAAAGATTGCGAAGTTGGCTGCGGAAAAACAAATCGAAGGTATCTCTTTTGTTCGAGATGAGTCTGATAAGAAGGGTATGCGTGGCGTTATTGAGCTTAAAAAAGGAGCTAATGCCGATGTCGTACTCAATAATCTCTACAAGAACACGCAGCTTGAAGACAGCTTTGGTATGAACATGGTGGCGCTTGTCAACGGTCAGCCAAAAACCCTCAATATTAAAGACATCATCGTTGAATTCTTGAATCATCGTCGAGAAGTTGTGACTCGTCGTTGTCAATTTGAATTGCGCCAGGCTCAGGCTCGTGCCTATCTTGTTGAAGGTCAGGCCGTTGCGTTAGCAAATATTGATGAATTCATTGAAATTATTAAATCCTCAGCAAATGCTCAAGAAGCTGAACGTCGTCTTTTGGCTCGTACCTGGGATGCTCCATTAGTTAATCAATTACTGATTCGCTCTCAGCTCGATGCCAAACTTTTGCGTCCAGAAGATGCTGATATGTCTGCGGGTATTCAGTTAGACGGTCGCTATCAACTCACAGATGTACAAACGAAGAATATTTTGCAAATGCGCTTGCAAAGTTTGACCGGTTTAGAGCAGACCAAGATTGAAAATGAGTACACAACCCTGGCTGAGCAAATTAAAGACTTGCTCGATATTTTGGCAAAACCAGTTCGTGTGACTCAGATCATTGCCGATGACTTGCGTAATCTCGTAGAAAACTATGGCGATGGTCGTATGACTCAGATTGTTGCCAGTGCTAAGGATGTGAAAACAAAGGACTTAATTCCACTTCGCGAAATGGTTGTCACCTTAACAGATACAGGTTATATCAAGAGTCAGGCTTCTATTGAATACCGAGCACAAAAACGTGGTGGTCAAGGTAAAAAGGCCACTCAGATGAAAGACGGTGACATCATCGATCAACTCTTTGTTGCCACAACGCATGATGTCTTATTGTGCTTTACTAACCAGGGTCGTATGTACTGGCTTAACGTTTGGGATATTCCAGAAGGCTCTAGCGCTTCTAAAGGACGTCCAATTGTTAACTTGTTGCAGTTAACTGAAAACGAAAAGATTTCTGTTGTTCTTCCGATCTCGGATGAAGATTACGAAAAAGATCTCTATATCTTCATGGCAACAACCGCTGGTGTTGTGAAGAAGACTGCGATTGCAGACTTCAAGAACCAACGTAAGGCCGGTATTATTGCAGTTAATCTCAATGAAGGTGATAGCCTCATTGGTGCTGAGGTTACGGATGGCCACCATGATGTCATGCTCTTTAGTGATGAAGGTAAGGCCGTTCGCTTTGGCGAAGAAGAAGTGCGCGCGATGGGACGCAATGCAACTGGTGTTCGTGGTATGAAACTTGAAGGTGATGCAAAGGTCATCGCCATGTTGGTAGCTCAGGATGAAAATCAAACCGTTCTGACTGCAACTGAAAATGGTTTCGGTAAGCGCACATTGTTGTCTGAATTTACACGCCATGGTCGAGGTACAAAGGGTATGTTGGCTATTCAGACTTCAGAACGTAACGGTAAGGCTGTTGGAGCTATCCTCGTTGATGAAACGGATGAAATTATTCTTTTAACGTCTTTAGGAAAACTGGTTCGAACTCGAGTCAGTGAAATTCGAGTCATGGGACGTAATACACAGGGTGTAACGCTTATTACGATGGATGAGGGCGTAAGTTTGGTTGGATTACAACGAGTCCATGATTCAGATAACGAAACTGACTTAGAACAAGAAGACGAAAATACAGAAGTAACTGAAGAGGTAACAGCCGTCCAACAAGCGGAAAATGAGGCTGAAACTTCTACTGAATCAGAAAGCTAGAGGAGAGTGGTCTATGCAGCGCGTCTATAACTTTGCTGCAGGGCCCTCGGCTCTGCCGTTACCGGTCCTGGAGCAAGTTCAAAAAGAACTCCTGAATTGGAATGGAATGGGGGCTTCTGTACTTGAAATTAGCCACCGCAGTCGACAATTTACTTCTGTGGTTGAAGAAACCATTGCCATGATTAAGAGCTTGTATCAGATTTCTGATGATTATGAGGTTCTTTTCATCCAGGGTGGTGGACATACCCAGTTTGCTATGGTTCCATTAAACCTTTGTGTAGGACAATGTGGAGCCTATGCGTTAAATGGCGTGTGGTCTCGTAAGGCATTTAAAGAAGCTCAAAAGATTGCTCAAGCAAAAGAGGCTACATCCGTTGAATTTCGAGTACCGAAACAGGAGGAAATTGACGTCAGTGGTGCATCGTATTTTTACTATTGTTCAAATGAGACGGTCAATGGTATTCAATACCATTACACACCAGATGTCGGTGTAGATATGGTTTGCGATATGTCGAGTGAATTTATGTCTCGACCGATCGATGTAAACCGTTATGGTCTTATTTTTGCCGGTGCTCAGAAAAACTTCGGTCCAGCAGGGGTCTCAATTGTTATCGTTCGTAAAGATCTTTTAGGTAAAGCCTCATCGACTGTACCAAGCATGTTGGATTACAAGACTTATGCGGGTTATCTTTCGATGTACAACACGCCTCCAACTTTTGCCATTTATGTGGCTCATTTAGTTGCAAAGTGGTTAATCGATGAGGGCGGTGTTGCTGAGATGGAACGCCGTTCCATTATCAAGAGTAATTTGCTCTATGACACGATCGATTCTTCCAATGGTTTTTACTTCAATCAAGTAGAAAAGCAGAGTCGCTCTCGTATGAATGTGGTTTTCAATCTTGAAAATAAAGCCTTAGAAGAGCATTTTATTCGAGAAGCTGAAGCCGAAAATCTCCGGTATTTGAAAGGACATCGTATTTTAGGTGGCATGAGAGCTTCAATTTATAACGCAGTTAGCATTGAAGCCGTAGAAAAGTTAGCAGACTTCATGAAGAAATTTGCAACACGTTACGCCTAAAGTTATTGGATTGTTTAAAAAAAAACTATGGATAAATCACCAGAAAGTATTGAACAGGCTATTAAACCATTAAGAGCACAGATTGACTCTATTGATACGCAAATCGTTCAGCTGTTAAATCAAAGAGCTCAATGTGCCCGAGAAGTCGGAATGATTAAGAGCCGAGGTAATGCGCCAGTTTTTCGTCCAGAACGGGAAAATAATGTGATCCGTAATGCGATTGCCAAAAGTAGCGGTCCAATTGCTCCGGAATCTCTCAAGCATATTTTCCGCGAAATTATGAGTGCCTGTCGTGCATTGGAAAATGTGACAACCGTAGCCTTTTTAGGACCTAAAGGTACCTTTAGTGAAATGGCGATGGAAAAGCAGTTTGGTACGTCGGTTAATGGACTAGCATGTGACCGTATTGATGAAATTTTCCGAGCAGTTGAAGCGGGAACGGCTGAATTTGGCATTGTGCCAATGGAAAACTCAACAGAAGGTTCGGTTAATCGAACTTTAGATTGTCTTTTGAGGACCAATCTAACCATTATTGGTGAGTGTTCGATTCCAATACATCACAATGTATTGACTCAGTCGGGGACACTTGAAGGAATCACGAAGATTTATTCTCATCCTCAGTCTTTAGGACAGTGCGTGGGGTGGTTGAATGCTCATGCACCGCATCTTGAGCGATTGACGGCTTCGAGTAACGGAGAGGCGGCTCGCCTCGCAGCGAGTGATCCAACGGTCGCAGCGATTGCAGGCGAAAGAGCAGGGGATCTTTATCACCTTCGCGTCGCTCATGCTCATATCCAAGATGATGCAAGTAATCGAACCCGTTTTGTTGTTCTATCTCGTCAAGGAACGCAACCTTCGAGTCTTCGAGAACAGGATAAAACGAGTTTGATCATTTCGATGCCAAACCGTGCAGGTGCTTTGTATCATGCTCTAGAACCATTAGATCGGCACGGAGTATCGATGACTCGATTCGAATCTCGTCCAGCCCGCAATGGTGGTTGGGAATACTATTTTTACCTTGATCTTGAGGGACATTCTGCAACTCCAGAAATTGCAGTGGCACTGAAAGATCTTCAAGAAGGCTGTGCTTTTTTTAAGAATTTAGGGTCGTATCCTGCAGAAGTAAGATGCGGAAGCGATGAAAGAAAAGGAGCAAAACTGTGAACGAAGCGGTTATTTCTACACCAGAGTGGATTCGTTCTTTAAGTCACTACAAAGCGAGTAAACCCATTGAAGATGTGGCTCGTGATTTAGGTCTTCGTAGTGAAGATATTGTGATGCTCGTAGCGAATGAAAATCCTTTAGGAATGTCCAAAAAAGTTCGGAGCGCAATAGCGGAGGCGGTTTTTAGTCTTAATCGATATCCCGATGCCGATGCTAATCGATTACAGAAGGCTATTGCTGAAAAAATGGGAGTTCCGACGGATTGGGTGGTTATTGGTAATGGATCTAGTGAGCTTTTAGGTTTAGCGGCTCAGACCGTTCTATCACCTCAATCGAGTTGTATCTATCCACAGTATTCGTTCTCGCTTTATCCAATGGTGGCAACGGTATGTGGCGCAAAAACAGTTGAAGTTCCCGCAACGGACGACTTCAATGCGGATCTAGATGCAATGTTAAAAGCGATCGATGATACGACGCGATTGATCTTTTTAACTAATCCGAATAATCCAACCGGAACGTATCTTCCTAAAGAAGCGATTGAACATTTCTTAGATCAAGTTCCAAATCACGTTTTTGTGTTGCTTGATGAAGCATATGTGGATTTCTTGGAACCAGAACTTCGTCTGGATTCTGTAGCACTCGTTCATAAGCATCCGAACGTGATGATTGCTCGAACTTTCTCTAAGGCTTATGGTTTAGCGGGTAGTCGAGTGGGTTTTGCGATTGCTCAACCAGAGCTTTTAGAAATCTTTAATCGGGTTCGTCACCCCTTTAATGTGAATGATTTGTCTCAGGTCGCAGCTCTTGCTGCGTTGAATGATGATGAATTTATCGAACGTACTTTAGAAAATAACCAAGCAGGTATCAAACAGTTGACACAAGCCTTTGATCAGCTTGAACTCCCCTATATGGGATTACACGCTAATTTCATTACGGTTAAAGTTGGAAATGGCGATAAGATTATCGAGTGCTTACTACGTAAAGGAATTATTGTTCGCCGTATGGCTTCTTATGGACTTTCGGATTGGATCCGAGTGACTGTAGGGACACCAGAGGAAAATGAAAAATTCCTAACCGTTCTTAAAGAAGCGTTTTCGGAGATTTAAAGTGAAAACACTTGCGGTCATTGGTTGTGGACTTATTGGAGGGTCCATGGCTTTAGCTTGGAAAAAAGCCGGTGTCGTGGATCAAGTCGTCGCTTGCGATCTCGATGAAGAGGAACTTGATGAAGCCTTGGATATGGGAGTTGCTGATTCGGTTACTACTAGTATTAAAGAGGCCGTTACGCAAGCCGATATTATTGCAGTCGCTGTACCAGTGTTAGCCATGGGAAAAGTTTTTTCTGAAGTGGCTCGGTACATGAGAAAAGATGCCATCGTGACAGATGTTGGGTCAACTCGTTGTACGGTAATCCGAAAAGCTCGAGAAGGATTAGGAGATCGATTTGATCGGTATGCTCCGTGTCATCCTATCGCTGGAGGTGAATTACCTGGTGTCAAACATGCGGATGCTGACTTATTTAAGAATAAGGCCATTATTGCAACTCCTGATATAGGAATGGATCCTAGCGTGATGCGAGTAATCGAGGAAGCTTGGGAAAAAACAGGTGCAGTGGTACAGACGATGTCGCCAGAACTGCATGATGACGTTTTTGCTTCGGTTAGTCATCTACCACATGTGTTAGCCTATGCTCTAGTCGATATGATTGCGCGTGAATCCAATGCTCAGATCAAACTCGGTATGGCAGGCGCTGGTTTCCGTGACTTTACAAGAATTGCGTCGAGTTCTCCAGTGATGTGGCGCGATATATGTTTAACCAATCGTGAAGCGATTTCGCAGGAATTGCAACGATATCGTCATGAATTAGACGAGTTGCAACGTGCGATTGATGACTCAGATTCAGAATATATCGAAGCCTGTTTTGATAACGCTATGAGAAATCGTCGAGGACTCGTTTTTACCCGAAAGGCCGAAAAACGAACCGAATAAAAACAAAGGAGAGAATACATGTCTGAAATCAAGCATCTTGAACCCATCAATGCCGTGACAGGTTCAGTACAGTTGCCTGGTTCTAAGAGTATTTCTAATCGGGCATTACTGTTATCTGCACTAGCAAATGGAACGACAGAATTAAATAATCTTCTTGTGGCAGAAGATACCGATATGATGATTGGTGCTCTGCGTACTTTAGGGGTGCAGATTGAACAAAATGGTGATCATGTTGTCGTCCACGGTTGTGGTGGTAAGTTTCCCGTAAAAAATGCCAATCTATTTTTAGGAAATGCAGGTACTGCTTTACGTCCTCTGTCGTCGACTTTAGCTTTTTCGGGTGGGCAATATGTGCTTGACGGGGTTGCCCGTATGAGACAAAGACCGATTGGGCATCTTGTTGAAGCTTTGAATTCGATCGGTGCTAAGGTTTCTTGTTTAAAAGAAGAGGGCTATCCACCGATTCTGATTGAACCAAGTACTCGTATTACAAGCGATATTGTCTTGGTTAAGGGTAACGTATCGAGTCAGTTTGTTTCAGGTCTTCTGATGGCAGCACCTCTTATCGCACCATCTCGAGGCTTGATCGTTCGCATTGATGGTGAATTAACGAGTTCTCCATACGTAAGTTTAACTTGCCAGATGATGCGTCAATTTGGTGTAGTTGTCTCCAACACAGTTGAAGATTATGTCGTTCCAAGTCATCCGTACTTGTCTCCTGGTAAGTTACAAGTTGAATCGGATGCATCGGGAGCTTCGTACTTTTTAGCTTTAGGTGCCTTATGTGGTCCATTAAAAGTTGAAGGTCTTGGTCGAGAAAGTGTTCAGGGAGATGCTTCCTTTGTTGAATACTTAGCCAAGATGGGAGCTGTTGTAACGCGTGGTGAAAATTGGATTAAGACAGCTCCTCCACTTTATGGTCATCGTCTTGAAGGAATCAATGCTGATTATCGTCAGATTCCCGACGCTGCGATGACCATTGCTGCGATCGCTCCAATGTGTAAGGGCACTACTGTTCTAAGAGGAATTGGTTCTTGGCGCGTAAAGGAAACCGATCGAATCAGTGCTATGGCAACTGAATTGACGAAGGTCGGCTGTAAGGTTGAAACTGGTGAAGACTGGATGAGAATTGATCCTCCTGAACAGCTCCAAAGTGCGGTTTTTGATACTTATGAAGATCATCGTATGGCCATGTGTATGGCTTTAATCGCCGCAGGTGGCGTTCCGGTTGATATTCGCAATCCAGCTTGCGTTGCTAAGACATTCCCTGATTACTTTGAACGATTGGAATCCGTAGTCGTAAAGGCAAAGTAAATGAATACAGTTGATGTTATCGCTATTGATGGGCCGGTAGCCTCTGGGAAAGGCAGTGTTTCTTCAGGGGTTGCTAAGAAACTGGGTTTTCATGTTTTAGATAGTGGAAGTCTTTATCGGTTGACCGCTTACTCAGCTTTGACTCAAAAAGCCGATCTGGATGATGAAGCAGAGATTACTCGAATCGCTCAATCGTTAAAACCTGTTTTTAAAGATGGAAAGATTTTCTTAAATGAAGAGGATGTAACAGACGCGATTCGTCATGAAGAGGTTGGCTTAGCTGCGAGTCGCATCGCTGTTCATACCGCAGTTCGAAGCAGTCTTTTCGAATTACAAAGAAACTTTGCCCAAGCTCCTGGTTTAGTTGCCGATGGTCGAGATATGGGTAGCGTTGTTTTTCCTGAAGCGGTTTTAAAAGTTTTCTTGACGGCTTCGGCTCAATCTAGAGCAGAAAGACGGATTAAGCAGTTGAAGGAAAAGGGAATTTCAAGTAATATTGACGACCTTGTCCGCCAAATTAAGGAGCGTGATGAGCGAGACATGAACCGTAGCGCAGCGCCCCTCGTGCCTGCAGACGGGGCTCGCATTCTTGACTCTTCTGATTTGACCTTGGATGAAACGATTTCTCAGGTTCTTGAGTGGTACCGCGAGATCCGCCCCTAAAGAGCGATTTTGGTCTTTAGGGCTTTTATTTGGTACCCCTGTCTAGCATGTTGCTAGGTGGGAATTTTTTAACCCGGTTTTGAAGATAATCTTCAAAACTATTTAAATTTTTTCATGACCAACACTACTAACAAACCCGTAGAATCTTTTGCCGAACTTTATGAAGCTAGCCTGCAGAAGCAGGAAATGAAGCAGGGCGAAGTTATCACCGCTGAAGTTGTCCGCGTTGAACATAATTTTGTTGTTGTTAACGCTGGCCTTAAGAGCGAAGCTTACATTCCAGTTGAAGAATTTAAGAACGATCGTGGTGAAATCGACGTTCAGGCTGGTGATTTCGTTTCTGTTGCTATCGAAAGCTTGGAAAATGGCTACGGTGATACCATCCTTTCTCGCGACAAGGCTAAGCGTCTTGCTGCCTGGATGCACCTCGAAAAAGCTCTTGAATCTGGTGAACTCGTTACTGGTACTGTCACTGGTAAGGTTAAGGGCGGCTTAACAGTTATGACCAACGGTATCCGTGCTTTCTTGCCGGGTTCTCTCGTTGACACACGTCCTGTTAAGGATACAACACCTTACGAAGGCAAGACCATGGAATTCAAGGTCATCAAGCTTGATCGTAAGCGTAACAACGTCGTTGTTTCTCGCCGTGCAGTTGTTGAAGCTTCTATGGGTGAAGAACGCGCTAAGTTGCTCGAAACACTCAAGGAAGGCGCAATCGTTAAGGGTATCGTTAAGAATATCACTGACTACGGTGCATTCGTTGATCTTGGTGGTATCGATGGTCTGTTGCACATTACTGACTTGGCATGGCGTCGTGTTCGCCATCCTGGTGAAGTTGTTGAACAAGGACAGGAAGTTACAGCTAAGGTTCTTAAGTTCGATCAGGAAAAGAACCGTGTTTCTTTGGGCATCAAACAGCTTGGCGAAGATCCATGGATTGGTATCGCTCGTCGCTACCCACAGGGTACACGTCTCTTCGGTAAGGTTACCAATATCACCGATTACGGTGCATTTGTTGAAATCGAATCCGGTATTGAAGGTTTGGTTCACGTTTCTGAAATGGACTGGACTAACAAGAACATCGATCCTAAGAAGGTTGTTCAACTCGGTGATGAAGCCGAAGTTATGGTTCTCGAAATCGACGAAGAACGTCGTCGTATCTCCCTTGGCATGAAGCAGTGCAAGCAGAATCCATGGGAAGAGTTCGCTACAACTCACAAGAAGGGTGATCACGTTAAGGGTCAGATCAAGTCTATTACTGACTTTGGTGTGTTCATTGGCTTGCCTGGTGGTATCGACGGTCTCGTTCACCTCTCTGACCTTTCTTGGACAGAAAGTGGTGAAGAAGCTGTTCGTCACTACAAGAAGGGTGAAGAACTCGAAGCTCAGGTTCTCTCTATCGATGTTGAACGTGAACGTATCTCTCTTGGCGTTAAGCAGATGAGTGGTGATCCATTCACCAACTTCACAAGCACACACGACAAGGGTGCTGTCGTTACAGGTACTGTTAAGGCTGTTGATGCCCGCGGTGCTATTATCGACCTCGGCGATGATACAGAAGGTTATTTGCGTGCTTCCGAAATCTCTCCAGATCGCGTAGAAGACGCTCGTAACGTCCTTAAGGAAGGCGATTCCGTCACCGCTGCGATTACTAACATCGATCGCAAGGCTCGTTCTATCCAGTTGTCTATTCGTGCTAAGGATCAGGCTGAAACTCGTGAAGCCATGGCTAGCATGAACAACGACGCTCAGTCTGGTACAACGAATCTTGGTGCTCTTTTACGTGCCAAGCTTGATCAGAACAAGTAAGAAGAGGTTGGTTGCATGACAAAATCGGAACTTATTGCGCTGCTTGCCGAGCAGCACTCCGTTGGAGTCGGCAAACTGACAGTGCGAGATGTCGATGATGCCGTTAATACTATTATTAACACTATGTCGGCAGCTCTTGCGCAAGGTAATCGTATTGAGATTCGTGGTTTTGGTAGTTTTGCTTTGAATTATCGTCCACCTCGTACTGGAAGAAATCCGAAGAGTGGCGATTCTGTCGAAGTTCCTGCAAAGTACGTTCCTCACTTCAAGCCAGGAAAGGAAATGCGTGAGCGAGTCGACGCTATGGCTGGTACTAAAATTATCGATAACGACCTTTAATCTTCTTTAGATCGGTCAGGAACCTCCCTAATTAAGTTTAGGGAGGTTTTTTAATGCCTTTAAATATTGTGGGTAAAGGTGGTACTAGTGGTTACATCTTGTTAGGCCGGTAATAAAAAAAGAGTTCTATTTATTCTTTTGACTAGTAAAATGTAAGGCAATTTATTTTGAAAGGTCCGTTATGGAATTTGAACTTTGGTACCTTATTTTGGTCCCCATCTTATTTGGGGCGGGTTGGTATGCGCACTCGTTTGATCAAAAAGAAAAAAAGAGTACATCGGACGAAACTAAAACCTTATATCGAGGACTCGATTTACTTCTGAGTAATAAAAAAGATCAGGCGATCGATTCTTTCATCAATCTAGTCAAAACAGATCCCGATACGATTGAAATGCACTATTCGCTAGGTGCATTGTTCCGTCGTCGTGGGGAATTTGATCGAGCTATTCGTATTCATAATCACTTGGCGAACCGTGGCGATTTGCCAAAAAAAGAGCATAACCGAGCTATTTTTGAGCTAGGAGAAGATTATCTAAAGGCTGGTCTTTGGGATCGTGCTGAAGCTACCTTTGTGAAGTTAACAGAAAAGGAATCCTCGTATCAAGCATTGGCTGCTCGTAAATTAATTTTCATTTACGAAAGTGAAAAAGAGTGGCAGAAGGCTATTCATGTCGCTCAGATGCTCGAAAAGATTTCTTCAGAAATGATGCCAAGTCGTATCGGTCACTTGTATTGTGAATTAGCTGAGCAGTGCCTACATCGTGGTAAAGCAGAGGAAGCTGTTTCTTATATCAACGAAGCTTTAAAGGTTGATTCCCACCATAAGCGCGCCTTATTTATGTTGGGAAATCTGCAAGAAAAATCTGGTAAATTGGCCGAAGCTGTTGAAACTTGGTTACGCTTAGGTGAAATCAATCCTGACTATGAAACATTGGTGGTCTCTCGGATCGCCAATGGATTAATTGCTTTGGGTGATAAAGAACGTGCTTTGCAATATCTAACTCATATCGTTGAAAAGGGTAAGAATATTGACGAGCTAGACGCCGCAGTGCAAGTCATCAGCAAGGTAAAGAGTCCCGAAGAAGCAATCGAATTAATTCAAAAGCGTTTAGAAAAACGTCCTTCTTTGATGGGATTTCAGCGTCTTTTAGAATTAAGCCAAGCGAACGAACCTGAAAATAAACAAATTGCAGAGTTATCTCGCTTACTTAAACAACAAGTCGACAAAGTGGCTCGTTATCAATGTACTAAATGTGGTTTTGCCACGACTCGATTCCAGTGGTTATGTCCTGGTTGTCGTCAGTGGGAGAGTATGCCTCCGATTCGTAGTGAAAAGGTGGTTGCTCGGTAACAAAAAACTAACATTTGATACAAAAATAACCTTGATAATGCGCACAGTCGCTTAGATATAATCGATAATTATCTATTCCTGAACAGTAATCACTTTTTCGAAAATAAGTATGTTAAAAAGAATTGGTTTATTTATCCTTACTAACCTCGCTGTCTTGATTGTTCTCGGCGTGGTAATGAACATTGTTTCCGCTGTTTTCGGCGTTAACTTTAGCCAGGTCGCTGGAGGTAACCAGAGCTACGGTACGTTACTTATTTTTGCAGCGATTGTGGGTTTCTCTGGCTCCATCATGTCTTTACTCATGAGTAAGACCATTGCCAAGAGTACTATGGGTGTGCAGATGATCGATCGTCCTAGCAACAAGCTTGAAGCTTGGTTGGTCGATACCGTTCGTTCTCACGCTGAAAAAGCTGGTATTCCAATGCCAGAAGTAGGTATCTATGAAGGTGAAGCAAATGCTTTTGCAACTGGTGCTTCTAAGCGTAGTGCTATGGTTGCCGTTTCCACCGGATTGTTATCCAGCATGAACCGAGAAGAAGTTGAAGCCGTATTGGCACACGAAATTGCTCACGTTGCTAACGGTGATATGGTGACATTAACCTTAATCCAAGGTGTTACTAATACTTTCGTTGTATTCCTGTCTCGAGTCATTGGTAATTTCGTAGACCGTGTTGTCTTACGCAATGAAGACGATGCTCCAGGCGCTGGTTACTACATTACTTCTTTGGTTTTGGATATTGTTTTAGGTATTTTGGCTTCTGCGATCGTGATGTACTTTTCTCGTGTGCGTGAGTTCCGTGCCGATGAGGGCGCCGCTCGTATCATGGGAAGCTCTCGTCCTATGATTAACGCTTTAGCCCGTTTAGGTGGTGTTCCAACCGACGAGTTGGCTCCTGCCGTTAAGGGATTTGGTATCGCAGGTGGTATGGGTTCTTTATTTGCTAGCCACCCAACCATTGAAGAACGTATCGACGCTTTACAGCGTTTACGCTAAATCAAGTCGGTTGTAAGTTACTTTAAAAGGACTCTGAAATGTGAAATGAGTCCTTTTTAGTGTCTCAAATATATAGTGTAATTTTTTCTAGTAGGGTACATTTTCTTTACAATAGGTCGACATCTTCAATTCGAAAGGTGTTTTGATATACGATTGATTGATAAGGAAATTGTATGCCCTTTACACGAACACTTCTATTTTCAGCAGTGTTGGCTTCTCTAGGTGCAATGGCTTCAATGCCTAGTAGAGCAACAGTTGCTGAAACTTACGAAACATCCGCTCAGACGATTGTTTTACCTAAAG